>DATDQD010000062.1:0-3646 GCA_035292425.1 Bacteroidota bacterium | reverse complement strand
GAATCCCCATCCTCCCGAAAATACGGGCGTGGACGACGACCCCGCCGCGCCTTGACCGACGGTACTCTCACCTGTGTAACTTGCCGATGCCCCGTGGCCGGAGCCTCCGGTTCCGGTCACCGTCCGCAACAGATAGTACTTTTGCGCGGACGCCGGCGCGACACACAACACCAGGGCGGGCACGATCCAAAACATCCTTCGGGTTTTCATCGTCAGACCTCATCCGTTGTTGTGCGACCTATTCCTGATTTGATTTCCCCGATTCCAATTGCCGGAGGCGGGCCTCCAATTTCGTCAGTTTTTCCAGAAGGCTCTCGATCTGCTGTTGCTGCTCCTGGATTGACTTCACCAGGATGGGCGTCAGTCCCGCATAGTCGATGCCCCAGGGGGATGAGGTGGAAGTGAATTCTCCGTCGTCCCCTTTGCTGACGATTTCAGGCACGATGGGGTAGAGATCCTGCGCAACGAATCCGATTTTCTTTTCACTCCGACCCTTCAGATTATATTCCCGTACCGGAATCCGCATCACCGTACTCAGTCCGTACCCGGTTTCAACGATATTCTCTTTGAGCCGCTTGTCGGATGTGGAAATCCACGATGTACCGCCGCTCACAAGATAAACCCCGGTCAAATCAAATAATCCATTATTGCTCACATATACCCGGTTGTCGACTACCCACCTGAATATACGAGCGCGATAATCTGATCCACTCACCCAATTAATCCCATAGTTATTATTATCATCAAAGCCGAGATCGCCTCCTGCCACATGCAATTTGTTCAGAGAAGAAGGACTGGTTGTCCCGATGCCAACTTTGCCGTCATTGCGCACAAGGAATCGGGAGGTACCCCCCGTGTAAATTTCGAGGGCATTCCTCGTACTGCTCACATCTTGTGTCCGCACTTCTAAACCCCAACCCGTTGCATTCTGATTCTCAATGCTGGCGACGAACACATTGGGGACAGATTCTTGCACGTGAAGCGGGTAAGATGGACTCGTCGTCCCGACGCCGACGTTGCCCCCGTCGTAATAAACATCGCTGCCGCTCTGCACCCAGGGAGCGAGCGCATAGGGCGCACTCGTCAGCCGTGTTCTCGGCAAAAGGATCTCCCCTTCGACTTCACTCTCCAGCCAGTATTGCCCGCTGAATGTCATCGAAGAGACATCGAGGTTCACATTGAAGATTCCTTTTATCACACCGATGGCGGGAAATGATTGGGTGAGCGCCAGCGAACCGGCTGTGGAATCGGTATAGAGCCGGAACGTCATCGCCAGCGAATCGGTGACGCCCACGCCGTTGCTATCGGCGATGTAGCCCTGGTGACTGACGAGCTGGGGAACCTGGCCGACGCTCAACATGCTGAGCATCAGCGTGGCGAGAACAAGCAGAAACCATTTCATGGAACGCTCCCTTCATGGTGGTGAGTATGTGGTGGATGAATCGAAGATAAGGGCACGAGTAAAATGCGCCCCTCCCCAATGCGCAGGGGATCGGGAAATCGTGCCGGCGTTGAAAGAACGGAAGTTTGCTGATGAAGAGAAATGACGGAAGAGCCGGATCTGCGGCGACCCTTTACCGGCTGATATTGCCGCCAAGACAACGAACTCTCATCGTAAAGTAGCAATCTTTTCCAAAGTTGCAAGTTTTCCTGGAACCAGGAATTCAGCGCGGTCAGAACACAACCCTCGTCCTCGCCGAGAGGCCGAATTCCGTGGTCTCACCTCCCCCGACCGCGCCGCCGAGCTGAAAAAAAACGGCATCACTCAGGGGAAACTCCACCTGCGTCCCAAGCATCATCCCGTCATACGGCATGCCGCCAAGTCCCACCCACATGGAATACCGCGGTTTTCCGAGATTGAATCCGAACCCCCAGTTCACGACCCCGGGCCCCCCGGTCATTAAGGGCACGTCGCCGGCCAGACGGAGACTGAAGTAGACACCATCTCTCTTCCCGATCCTGATGGACCCCGCGGGGAGGAACCCGGACACATGGTACCCTCTCTGCCGAGCGGGCAAGACAATGCCGAGATCGAGGCCGAACTGGGTGGTATTCAATCCGAGCATCGGGATGGCATACAGGACCCTCCCCATCGGTGTGATCGGCGATGCCTGGTCGTAGGACCAGTTTTGATAGATATCGAAGAGTTTTTTCGCGGCGTCTGCCGGCAGGGACCCGGCCCGGAGACCGAGATGAAGGACCGGAGTATAGTGATCGACGGATACCGCGGCCTCGCTGAACGGGACATCGGTGACTGTGTGTCGAGGAGGAGTCCTGTCGGACAGGCGAGAACCCTACCAAATACGGGGATAACAGCAAGAGCACGGCGAGGTGGATCCGCCTCATTCCAAAAGAAAACTTGTTCATCACCTTCACCTCCTTTTACCGCAAGATCGCGAGGCGGGGCGCGGGGAGTGTCAGAATTTTGTCATATCGGGGTCAGAGTTTCGCCGATCATCTGGACCCCTTCACCGGCAGGTTCTCGATGATCCCGATCCGTTCGATCCCGTGGATGTCGAACTCGAGGTCGTACTTGTCGAGGTAGGACTGCTGGGCGCTCGAGAGCCCGGCGGGGGTCATCCCTTCCGCCTTCTCGTCACCGATTTCGATTATGAGGTCCCTCCGGGCCAGCCAGTAGCCGAGCTCGTCGTAGAGCGCTTCGACGTTGTACTCGTCGACGAGGTCCTGCATCGCTTCTTCGAATTCCCTCGAGGGAACCCATGTTTTCTTCTTCGGGTCGTGGCCCACCAGGTCGTCGGCCCCGAACGACGACGCCCGCGACATGATCACCTGCTCGATGTTGTCGAATTCGGGAAGCGGCTCCTCCCGGTACGCGTTCGCCAGCCAGTTCCCGAGGAAAACGACCTTCAGGAGCGAGCGGTATTCGTCGGGCGTGAGATTGAGTGTCATTGGGGTGCCTTTCAGCGCAGGGTCAATAAGGAGGTGTTTGGGCTCGGCGCCCGTGCCGGGCGATATCCACCCAAATTAACAAAAAATGAACATATCACAAAGTAGCAGTCATATCTCCAGGATCTTTCTCCGCACACCGAGCACTTCGAGGTACCTCTCCTTCATCCGGTCAGTGAGGAAGCTGATACCAATGAGTTCCTCCCACTCCCGCATTCCGCGGGCAAGACCCGACAGGACCTCGTCGACCGTCCCCCCGGTGAGCCCGAGCCGTTCCTTCCCGAAATAATTCACAAACAGCGAACGGGACAGATTTTTCTTCCTGCCGTCGATGGGCAATGCGACCTCCTCGATCGGCCGGTCGAGGACGATCGTCGTATTGAGGAGGTCATAGACAGGCGAGAGTCCGACGATCCCGTCCCTCGTGATGAGGGAGAAATTCTTCAAATGGGCATCCTCGTTGCCCGTCAGATAATTGAAGAGCGTCAGGCGGAAGAGTTTCAGCTTCTCCACGACCGGGAAGGTGCAGAATCTCCCGACAACGTCCGCCACCTTTTCCATGCTCGAGTCGTATTTGGTGTCGCGGGTGCGGCCCGAGAGCTGGGCGAAGTCCTCGACCGGGACCTTCCCACCCTTCGCCGACCTGTCGAATCGTTTGATGAAGTACGTGCGGGTGCCGTCAGGGCAGTAGACCATGCCGTGGACGGGCGCCTCGATTCCCGCCGTACCGGCGAGCCGC
>DATDQD010000061.1:0-2049 GCA_035292425.1 Bacteroidota bacterium | reverse complement strand
GGGCGTCCGGAAGGCGAGTGCCGCGGGGGCGTAGCCCGTTTTATCGAGGACGAGAAAATCACCGGGGAGGACGGCCGGCTCCATCGAGCGGCCCGGCACGTACACGGCGTCGAGCACGAAAATTTTCAGCGTGAGCGCCAGGAGAATGACTACCATGAGCATCCCGGCGTAGCGGATCGCGCCCGGCCGTGTCGTCATGGGCGACCCCGCCCGCTCACCTCACCAGCGATCCGAACCGTCCGAACCGGATCGACGCGAGTTTCGCCGAAATGCTGGAAAACGGGATATCGGGATTCCATGACCAGTAGACGATCAGCGGGGCGCCGATGATGTCCTCCTCCGGGATGAATCCCCAGAACCTGCTGTCGAGACTGTTGTCGCGGTTGTCGCCCATCCCGAACACGTAATCCCGTTTCACTGTATAGGTGTCGGCCTTCTTCCCGTCCACGTACACGTCGCCGTCGACGCGGTCGGCCTCATGCCCCTCCCGCCGGATGAACACTTCCCACTCCGTGAAATTCGCCGCGTTCAGGGGAATGACGTCGCCCTTTTTCGGGATCCTGACCGGGCCGTAGCTGTCCTCGTTCCAGGGCGCGCCGGACGGAAAGATCCGTGGGTCGTGCCATTCGGCGGGGCGGATCGACGAGTAGTTGTACTTGATGTTCCTCGGGTTCACCATCGGCCTGCCGTTCACGCGCACGATCCGGTTTTTAATCTCGAGCGTGTCGCCGGCGACCGCGATGGCCCGCTTGAGGTAATAGGCGAAATCTTTGGCCTGCGCCTCCTCGCGCATCCCGGGGAAAATGAAGACGATGACGTCGCCCCGTTCCGGCTCCCAGAACGATGGGAGCTTGAAGGCGGGGAGGCGGATGTTCGTGAAGGGGATGGTCCTGGGCGTGGTTCCCCCGAAAATGAACTTGTTCACCAGGAGGAAGTCGCCGGTCATGATCTCGTTCTCCATCGATCCGGTCGGGACCTCGAACGATGCGAGGACGAAACTGTTGAGCACGAGGAACGCTCCGAAGACGATCCCCACCTCGCGGAAGAACGCCTTGGCCCTCTGCTTCGCGTCGGGCGGCCGCGCCGCCGGTTGTTTTTTCTGGTCAGCTGTTTTCATCGGGTCTCCGGTTGTGTTCAATCTTCCATCGCCAGGACGGCGAGGAACGCCTCCTGCGGAATTTCGACTCTGCCCACCTGCTTCATACGTTTTTTCCCCTCTTTTTGTTTCTCGAGGAGCTTGCGCTTCCGCGTGATGTCGCCGCCGTAACATTTGGCGATCACGTTCTTGCGCATGGCCGAGATGCTGTCCCGGGCGATGACCTTGCTCCCGATCGCGGCCTGGACCACGACCTCGAACATCTGCCTCGGGATGAGTTTGCGGAGTTTCGCGCAGAGCTTCTTCCCCCACTCGTACGCCTTGTCGCGGTGCACGATCGTCGACAGCGCGTCCACCGGATCGCCGTTGAGCAGGATGTCCAGCTTCACCAGATCCGACTCCCTGTACTCCAGGAAGTCGTAGTCGAGCGAGGCGTACCCGCGCGAGGTGGACTTCAGCTTGTCGTAGAAATCGAAGATGATCTCGGAGAGCGGCAGTTCGTACTGGAGGTCCGCCCTCGTCGGGTCGAGGTAGTCGGTGTTCTTGTAGACGCCGCGGCGCTCCGTGCAGAGCTTCATGATGTTGCCGATATATTCCGAGGGGGCGATGATCTGCGCCTTGATGAACGGCTCGTCGATTCTCCCGATGTCGCCGATGACGGGCATCAGGCTCGGGTTGTCCACCAGCAACACCTCGCCGCCGATTTTCGTGACGCGGTATTCCACGTTCGGGACGGTGGTGATCAGCTCCTGCTGGTATTCCCGTTCGAGCCGCTCCTGGATGATCTCCATGTGGAGGAGCCCGAGAAAGCCGGTGCGAAAGCCGAAGCCGAGGGCGGCGCTGGTCTCCGGCTCGTAGGTCACGCTCGCGTCGTTGAGCACGAGCTTGCCGAGGGCGTCCTTGAGGTCCTGGTAGTCGGCCGCGTCGACGGGAAACAATCCCGCGAACACCAT
>DATDQD010000060.1:0-21877 GCA_035292425.1 Bacteroidota bacterium | reverse complement strand
AAGCGGCCGTCTTGACTGCCCAACCCTCGGCCCCAGAATCGAGCAACTGCCGTGGCTCGCTGCGCCCAGTGAGCGAGATCGTGACCCGCCGCTCGACTCAGATCCGTTCGCACGCGTCGTCGCAAGCTTCGTGCGCTCACTGATATTGGTCAAGAATCATGCGAACGAGAAAAGAGCCTTGACACGTAAGAGCAAGATGAGTATGAACGTCGCGATCTCTATGCTGCCAACGATCCCGAAACAGCGCACGCCGTGGTGGGCTTGGCTTCTTGCTGCATCTGTCCTTGTTCTTTTCGCCAACGGGCTCTACAACAGTCTCATGAGTATCGAGGGGCCCGGCGCTGCAATATCCGATGCCCCCAGCGGCGGCGCCCTGATCGAGAGGGTTGTCCCTGGCAAGCCCATGGAAAAGGCTGAGGTGCGCGCCGGGGACGTCGTCGTCGCGGTGGATGGGCAGGCCATTCGCAGTGGTCATGACTGGGGTGAGATGGCGTGGCAGTTCGAGCCCGGGAAGCCGTTCGTGCTCACCGTGGAACGCGATGGCCAGCAGATGCAGCTCATCCTGCGCTTCACGGAGCGCCGGCTGTGGGAATTGCGCGACCGCGAGCAGTGGCTGGACTACTCTCTGAGTGAGGCACTTTCCCTGCTTTATCTGGCGATGGGACTGGTGGCATTGCTCGCTCGGCCGCGCGACCCGGGCGCGGTCGCGGGCGCCGTCTTGCTGGTCATGTTCGGAGGTCTGCTGGCGCCGGGGAGCGGCGCCGGGACCGCCGCAATGTTCCGGCAGTCGCCCTTCCTGCTGCAAGTGCCGCGGTTCATGTTTGCGACGCTGTTAGGCGGCTATCTGGTTCTGGTCTTCGCCGCGCTCTATCCCCGCCCGGTGTTCCGGCGCCGCTGGATCCTGCCCGTGCTGCTCGTGCCCGCGCTTCTGGTCATCCCGTACAACGCTGTCCGGTTCTACCACCGGTTCTATCTGCCTGCGCAGGCAATCGCTCCGGGGCCTCCCTGGGCATTCCAACTCGCGCTAGCAGTCGAGATGGCCAACATCCTCGCGGGATTGATCGTTCTTGTCCTGGGATATAGGCGCCTGAAAGAAGCCTCGGAGCGGCGGAGCTTGCGGCGGGTCCTTGTTTCCGCCCTGATCAGCTTCGGTGCGATGGTGGTTTACTTTTGGCTGCTCTCCTCGGAGCCGAGCTCCCGGATCCTTCGCCAGGTCTACGAAAGCAAGGCAACCGGCTTGGTGTTCCTGGTTCTCTGGAGTGTCTTTCCAGTTGTGTTCGCGCAGGCTGTGCTGCGCACTGGCTCGCGACCCGCGAGCACCGTTGCTCACTCCCTGTAACGCCTCCTCTCGGCCGGCCTCGCCCGTGATCGCCCTCGTAGCCTCGAAGTGGAAGGCAAAACTCTGGTGAGAAAGCGTCCTTGACTCGCTGATCGGTCCGCTACGAAGACGGCAACGAGAATGATCACCTTCCTCCGAGCTCACAAGCGCATGACGGTGATCGCTCTCTCGTGGGTCGTCTTTTGCGTCTTCTGGCTCATCCCCAATCGACGCGAGGGGCCCGTTTATTTCCTGCTCTTCTCCGCCGTCTTCGTGACGCTGATTGCCAGCCAGCTCTTCTGGATCGGCTGTGTCGTCGACCTTGGCGATCGTTTCGTCCCAGGGAAGGCCCGGCGCGCCTGGCGCGCCACCATCACGACGATCGCCTGCCTGTTCTTCTTCGGTTACCTCCTCACTTCCTACCTTCCGCGGGGCGATTCGGCACGTCTGACGCCGCGCAGCGTTCTATTTGTAGCGCCTCTCTCGTGGTGGTTGGTGGGGTCGATGGCGGGGTTCGGTCTGGTGATCGTGTTCTGGACGGCAGACCGCGCGACGCGCGCCGCAGCGTGGGCGTATCGCCAGGTGCTCAAGGCGGCGGTGGGCCACGCCGCAACACCCACTCCCGGCGCCGTGGCTCTCGACCCGCCCTCGACCGCCCGCCGCCGGTTCCTCGAGCAGACCGCCATCACGGTATGCGCCACGCCGTTCGTGGCCGCGGCCTATGGGCTTCTCTACGGCCGGCTCGACTTGGAAGTCACTCGGCCGCGCATTGCGCTGGCACGCCTACCCCAAGCCCTTGAGGGATTTCGCATCACACTGCTCTCCGACTTTCACATCAACCCCTTCATGACCGCCGACGAGATTCGACGCTGCGTGACGATCGCCAATGGGTTGAAAGCCGACCTGGTGGTACTAACCGGCGACTACGTCGCCGACGATTCTGCGGCAGAAGGAGCGGTGGTGCAAGCGCTCGCGGACCTTCGTGCGCCCTGCGGTGTCTTTGGTTGCCTCGGCAACCACGAGATCTATACTGGAACGGAGGATTCCATCACGCGACTCTTTACCGCGGTGGGGATTCGCATCCTGCGTCAAGAACGGGCGACCGTTCAACTGCGTGGCGAAATGCTGAACCTGATCGGTATTGACTACCAGAGTCTTCGCTTCTCCAGAGATCATGCCGGGCACGAGGTGGAGCGGTATCTCGCGGGGAACGAAGAACTGGTGATGCCGGGCATGGTCAACATCCTGCTGAGCCACAATCCCAACACCTTCGATCGCGCTGCCCAGTTGGGCATCGACTTGACGCTGGCCGGGCACGCCCATGGTGGCACGTTGTCGCTCGGTTTCATCAACAGGGACATCTCACTCTCACGTTTGGAGACTCCCTACGTCAGCGGGCGGTACGAAAAACCCGGCGGGCAGCTGTACGTCAACCGCGGCCTCGGAACCACCGGCCTCCCGATCCGTCTCGGTGCCCGACCGGAGATCACGATGATTGAATTGGTGCGCGGCCTCCGAGAGATGCCGACGCTCGGGTGAATCGAAACGAGGGACGGGGTGCGATGCCTGACGCTACTCGCCACTCCCGTATGGTAAGCATGAGGTATCCATGGTCATTTCTTGATGTTGTGCGAGGGGAGCCGATACGCCGTCCACCAAGTCGCTCCACCGGACGCGACGCAGCTGCCAATGGGTTTGAGAAATCGTCATTTTGTAGGTGGGCAACGGTCTACAGCGCCGTTGCCGAGTTACCAGCCCCCCGTTATTGATAGCAATCGATCCAACGCTTGATTCTTTACACTTGAGGCGGCCGAGGAGATGAGGTTAAATAGATATCTTGATTGGAGGTTGATAGCCTCAATTATTCTTCCATTGATTTTCTTGCTCAACGGCTGTGATTCAGTGAACCCACCTGTGGAATCATCCACGACTTGTCCTCCTACCTTACTCTATTATCAGAAAGTGTATCATACCGTGAAGATCGAGGAACAATGCTGGATGAAAGAAAATCTGGATGTCGGAGTGATGATGAGCGGCGATAAGAGTTCCACGGACAATGATACAATCGATAAATATTGTTATGACGAAGATCCCAGTAATTGTAATAGCCTTGGTGGATTGTATGAATGGGATGAAGCCATGCGATATAGTGAAATATCTGGCGGAAGGGGAATCTGTCCGCCCGGATGGCACATCCCAACCTGGGGCGATTATCTCATTTTAAAAGGAGCGGTCGATGAAGATGGGAGGGCGCTGATGGAGATTGAGGAGGCTGGTGGATCCTTTGACGGAACGAACACAAGCGGTTTCTCCGCATTGCTCACTGGAGTAAGAGACGCCGATGGGTCCTATCTTTCAATCGAACTGTACACAAGTATTTGGAGCTCTACTCTGGAACACATCGTATACCCAAGTAACGAGGGCCTCTCAAGACCAAGTAACCTTGCGCTCTACGGCGGGGGTGGGAATATTTACCTCCAATTTTCAGATAGACGTATTGGTAAGTCTATTCGATGCCTAAAAAACCGGTAATTTAGCCATCGGATTATTGACTCCCTGCTCGATGGGTAAATTTCTTCCGAGACAACGGCGTACACCGCCGTTATCCAGTCATTCATCGTGTTCCTCAGAATTGGTTTCCAGCGACCCAGGAGAACTAAGAACTCAACACAAAGGGGATATCTATACGCGGACACTTCCCTGGACATTGATCTATACATCCCAGTCGACGTCTAGTCCAGTTCTGCCGATTCCAGCTAATTAAGAGCCCCCTAGCGCCCCCCCCCCATCCATTTCCACTGCTTCGTTGAGGTCGGAATCACTCGGATCCTCAAACCAGAACGAATAAAGCACTTTTAGTTATTTCGCCTAAAATTAATCAATAAAAGATTTCATAATAATATGAAATAAGCATTACAGTGAAATAGGGCTTGATATTAACCATATTTCATTATATATTGTGTTTCACAATATGGTGAATGTGCTAATAGAGTGAAAACATGATAAATCGTGGAAACGAGGAGAAATACAAGGATAATTTAAAAAGTATCTTGGCTAGAATACCTGGATTGATGGTTCTTGCCATTCGAGATGAATTCCCAATCGGTACGAGAAAGGTAGATTTCGATGTAATTTATCGGTTGGAGGATAAGACGTACAATCTCATCGTGGAGGTCAGGGTTCAGGGAACTCCCCTTGCCATCCGAACCACGATCGACAGCTTGAGGAATCTTATTCCACAGGGAGCGGAGGGCAAACTCTATCCTATAATTGCTGTGCCGTACGTATCAGCACTCGGGATGCAGATCTGTAGAGAAGCAAAGGTAGGATGCATCGACCTGGCTGGGAATTGTTACCTCAACTTCGGACCCGTTTATATTGAGGTAAAGGGAAATCAGAATCCTGCACCGATCAAACGTAGCGCGTCACTGTTTTCGCCAAAATCCAGCAGGATCTCTCGTGTGCTTCTGTGTAATGTGAAGAAGCTCTGGCAGGTCCAGGAACTCGCAGAGGAGGCGGTAGTGAGCATTGGCCTCGCGTCACGGATCAAGGAGTTGCTTATTGAAGAAGGTTTTCTCATAGAAGAAAATAGGCTCATCAAGCTCATCAATGCGCGCATGCTTTTAGATGCTTGGAGAGCATCCTACTCATATAAGAAGAACCGGATTCGCGAATTCTATTCAACCGGCGATACAACGACAATCGAGACCACCGTACAAGCATATTGTTCCGATAAGAAAATCCTCTGTGCTCTTACGCTTTTCTCCGGGGCGAGTCGAGTAGCACCCCATGTAATCATGAATAAGGCATTTCTTTATGTTGAGCGAGGGGTTGACGACTTGATGGATACGTTAGGATTTAAGCCTG
This sequence comes from Bacteroidota bacterium, assembly GCA_035292425.1. GTDB lineage: Bacteria > Bacteroidota > Ignavibacteria > UBA10030 > SZUA-254 > SZUA-254. The sequence continues at coordinate 16,692 of DATDQD010000060.1, read as the reverse complement.
CCGTCTCGGGTGCTAATATAATGCTTCTCGAACCATATGACGGTGGTGTGTTTTATCAACCTCAACGTATGGCTGACGACACCATTGTTTCGGATGTCCAGCTATATTTGGATTTAATAAAATACAAGGGTCGAGGCGAAGAAGCAGCAGAATTTCTTCGACAGGTAAGACTCCAGAAAGTATGGCAATCGATATGAGTTACGGAAAAAGAGAGGTTGAAGCGGCGCACCGTGTGTTAATCGAGATCATGCAAGTTCTCGGAGAATATCGTGATCAGATGGTTATAATCGGTGGTTGGGTCCCTACGCTCCACCTGGGCAATAAACATATCGGTAGTATGGATATTGATATTGCACTCGATAAAGAGGCGATCCATCCTGACACGTATAGTACGATTCGGAAACTACTGCAAAAGCAAGGGTATCGACCAGATGGCACCCAACCATTTATCTTCTATCGGGATGTTGATATGGATGGTGGAATGATTACGATCGAAGTCGATTTTCTCGCATCTGAATATGGGGGGACTGCCGAAAAACACCGAACCCAGCATGTGCAGGATATTCGAGCTCGTAAAGCGAGAGGATGTGATTTGGCTTTCGATAATCCCATCCGATTACGAGTATCGGGGATGATGCCCAATGGAGCCGAGAATGAGATTGAACTCAATGTATGCAGATTAGTGCCATTCATTGTGATGAAGGGAATGGCATTACATGATCGGTCGAAAGATAAAGATGCTTATGATATATATTTCTGTCTGAAAAATATCTCAGGTGGGGTAAAAGCCATCGCTGACGAATTTCAACCATTCATCAGAAACAAACTTGTAGTGGAGGGCTTGAGAAAAATTCAATCTAAATTCAAGTCGATTACGTCGATTGGGCCGATCGCCGTGGTGGATTTCATGGCGATTGAGGATCGTGAGGAACGAGTAAGACTTGGCAGAGATGTTTTCGAAACAGTTAAGGACTTTCTTGGTCTGTTGCCATTCGACGTAGAATAAATCGCGCGAACAATCAAACTGTTCTCACTTGACAGTCTGATATTGTGAATGTATATTATCACGTAATTCATCTGCTAACATTCTGCTAACACCACGCCGCCATTAGTGGTCAAAATATTGTGGATCTAACTCAGGAATCGTGATTTATTCCGGCGGTCCAGGCCTGAAAAGCCGTGTGTCGCCGGTTCGATTCCGGCCCTGTCCACGTAATCTCCCCCTTATTCCCCTAAAATCGGGTTAATCCCGCTTCCCATTTACCTTTATCCGACATGCCGCGGCGAGATTGAATCTCCGTCGGATTATCTCTACCTTTCTTTGACCATTCATGGGAGCAAAGTGATAGGTCGGGAGATATCGCATTATCAGATCATCGAGCGCCTCGGCCAGGGGGGTATGGGCGTGGTGTTCAAGGCCCATGATAAAAAGCTCGACCGCGATGTCGCCATCAAACTCCTCCCGCCCACCGGCACCTCCGACGCCGAACTCAAGGCCCGCTTTATCCTCGAAGCGAAAACCGCCTCGGCGATCGAGCATCCCAACATCGGGACGATCTACGAGATCGACGAGACCGGCGACGGTGAGCTCTTCATCGTCATGGCCTTTCTCGAGGGGGAGACCCTTCGCAACGTCCTCGGCCGCGGTTCCCTGACATCCGAATTGGCCTGCGATTACGCCCTCCAGATCGCGCACGGCATGGCGAAAGCGCACGCGAAAAACATCATCCACCGCGACCTCAAGCCCGCCAATATTATCGTCACGACCGACGACATCGTCAAGATCATCGATTTCGGTCTCGCAAAGCTTGTGGGCGGGCTGCAGCTCACGAACGCGGGATCGACCGTGGGGACGCTGGGGTACATGGCCCCGGAACAGCTGCGCGGCGGCGAGGTCGGTCCATCCTGCGACATCTGGGCGCTGGGAGTGATCCTGTACGAGATGCTCGCCGGCGCGCCGCCCTTCAGGGGGGAGTTCGAAGCCGCGCTCGTCTATTCCATCGGGAACGAAGAACCCACCCCCATTGAAACGTACCGGGACGACCTTCCCGCGCACGTGAAGGACCTCGTCGCGGCGCTGCTTCAAAAAGACCCTGCCAAGCGGCCGACTTCCATGGACGACGTCGTCCGGATGATCCGCGGCCAGTCGCAGATCAGCCGCGCATCCCCGGCCCTCTCCGTCCCGGGCGGGATCGCTCCTCCCGTCCCGGCTGAGAAATCCCTGCCATTCTATCGCAGTTGGTGGATGTATGCGGTCGGCCTGGTCCTCTGGGTCGTCATCGGGATTTTTATCTACTCCCTGCTTCGTCCAACGTCCTCCCACCGCATCTCGCCGGGATTGAGCAAATCAATCGCCATCCTTCCCCTCGTCATGTCAGGGAGTTCTGACGAGTCATTTTACCTCGATGGAATCGCCGAGGACATGAAGTGGTACCTCGCAAAACACCCCGAGGTCATTGCCGTGTCGAGTAAGAGCACCGCGTATTTCAGCGATCGCGCCGCATCCGACAGCATGCTCTTCTCCGAGCTGGGGGTAAATTTTATGCTCAGGGGTGAGATGCGGCTGACCGCGGCAAGCGTGGTTTTCGATGTCTCCCTTCTTACCGCCGGCGACGATGACCCCGTCTGGAAGACGCAGTACGCTTACCCGAGGAAGGAAATACATCTCCTCCCGGCGGCAGTGGTTGATGATCTCGCCGAGCTGCTCGAGCTGAAACCGGTGGTCATTCCTCCCACGGAGACCGCCGCACGATCCGACATCTACGAATCGTACCTGCAGGGTCTTCACCATCGGGAGAGTGTGGACAAGACGAACATGAAGATGGCGCGGGAGTATTTCGCCAACGCCGTCAGCGCCGACACCGACTATGTCCCCGCTCTGGTCGGCCTGGCGGACGTGCGGCTTGAGGAATATCTCCAGGGCTGGAACCGGTCGGGCACGGGTCTGAAGGATATCGAGGGCTATTGCAGGACTGTCATCCGCATCGATTCCACGGAACCCTCTGTCTATGCCATCCTCGGGAAGGTTTATGATCTCTACGGAAAGAGAGCGGAGGGAATACGATATCTCGAACACGCTCTCGCCCTCGATCCTTACAATTTTATCGCCCTGTCATTCCTCGGCCAGCTGGACGTGATCGAGCTGGGCGAACCGACAAAAGGCCTCATCCTGCTGGAAAAACTTCATCAGATTGAACCTGCGGATTGGTTGATCGTATCGCTGCTCGGGGTCGCGCATGCGCAAACTAAAAACTATACGGGCGCGATCGATAAATTCAGGCGAGCGGCGGTCCTGAATTCCGTCCACCCGTTTCCGCTCTTCAACATCGGGTACGCGTTCGAGCATCTTTCACTTCCGGACAGCGCGGAACGATACTACCGGAGAACCCTGGAGGTCGACCCGACATTTTCTTCTGCGGTATCGTCACTGGCGGGACTTTTCATCGCTCAACGCCGCCTGGAGCAGGCGGATACCTTGCTGGAAAACGCCCAAAAGACGATCACCGGCGATATCGAATTACGTTATCTGCACGGTATTGTTAAACTCAAACGCGAGAAAACGGAGGAAGCCCGCCAATCGTTCCGGACCGGAAAAGGCATCATCAGAAAGGGTCTCCGCGACGAGCCGATGAGTCCTGACCTTATCGCTTATGACGGCCTCTTTTCTGTGCGTCTCGGGGAAAAGGTCGATCCCGCCGCCATTGCGGACGAAGTGTTGCGAATCGACTCCATTCATGAGGAATCGCTCCTGGGTATCGTCCGCCTTTTTGCGGTCACGAGAGAGAAGCCCCAAATGCTCAAATGGTTCGCCCGGATCAAGGAAATGAATAGCGCCGAATACAATGAGGGGTGGCTGAAATATGCAGTGGATTTTGAATACTTCCGGAATGACCCCGATTTACTCAATTTGTTGAAAAAATAGGTAGTGAGCCGGCCGGTTCCCCCATGAAATACGAAGGGATATGCGGCGAGCCATTTGCTTCCGGTTGATTTTTTTGGTACATAACCGGCGGAACCGTCCCTTGCAATACCCCGCCTGCCTGTCAGCTGTTTCTCGAGAGGACGCATGAAGACGAAATACATTTACGGTTTGTTGTGCCTGATGCCCGCGATGTTTCCCGCCATCGCGTACTCGCAATTTCCGCAAATCAGGATTTCCACGAGAATTTCCGACGGAACGGATTCGTCCAGGACCGTCCACTGGGGGCTCGATCCAGCCGCCACGATGGGGATTGACGGCTTTCTCGGTGAAATCGAACAGCCCCCCGTCCCCCCGTTGGGAACGCTGGATGGCCGCTGTTGGGGCGATTCCCTCGAAGGCGGGACGATGGTCGACCTTCGAAAGTTCCACAGCAACGCACAGACTGACACCTTCAGGATCCGGTTCCAGCCGAGCGCCAGGGGCGGATATCCGATGAAGTTCCTCTGGTCGAAAGCCATTGTCCAGCAGTACTACCTCTCCTCCGTACGGCTGATCGACGACGTCGGGCCCGGCGGATCGATGCTCAATATTGATATGAAATCCACCGACAGCGTCGTGATCACCGACATACGGTTTAACATCGTCAGGATCGTGGCATCAGGCCCCATCGGACCGAACGAGATCAGGGGAGTGATTTTTAACGATATCGATGGGGATGGTGTGAAGGGGATCTCCGAACCACCGATCCCGGGATGGAAGGTCTATGTGGGCGGCGACCGGATCGATTCCACCGCGACAGATTCGAACGGCAGGTATCTCTTCGCCGACCTCCCGAACGGCAACTATCTCGTCAGCGAGCACCATCCGGCGGGATGGATCCAGACGGCGCCGGCCGGGCCGGATTACCCGATCTCCCTCTCGGTCGGTGACGTGTACGGTGGCGCTGATTTCGGAAATTTTCAGCTGGGATCTGTCGCCGGAATAAAATTCAACGACCAGAACGCGAACCAGACACAGGACAGCGGGGAGGGCGGGATTTCAAACTGGAAAATCATTGTGCGCGGCGCCGCCGACGATACGGCGCTCACCGACGAGGCGGGTCATTACACGCTTTCCAATCTCGGTCCCGGGTCGTTCCAGATCCATGAAAAGCAGGATGCCAATTGGGTCCAGATCAAACCGGGCGCCCCGGGTTACTACACAGCGCTCATCACAAGCGGTCTGAACCTCACAGACCTGGATTTCGGGAATAAACTGGCCAACGCCTTCGTCGGGACACCGGGAGGGTCCTGGTCCGATTCCTCCAATTGGTCGTTCGGACACCCGCCCGGGCCCTCAGAAGCCGTCGTGATCAACGACTCAGTGATCGTGGATGCCCTGCTGCTCGATACGGTGCTGGCGCTTCGCATCGGCGAAGGAGGAGCGATCAACTATGTCATTCCCGAGAGCCTTGTCGTTCTGGGTTCCGTGCAGATCGACAGCGGAGGCTGGCTCATCTTTCCGCCTCCTCCGGCTGGATACCGGGCTTTGTCCGCCGCAGGCCAACCGCAGCTCATCTGTTACGGCGACTGGTCCAACGAGGGGGAATTTGTGCCCGGGGGATCCCTTATCACCATCGCGGGGGACATCCCGAAAAGTATATCGCAGAGTACATTTTACGACCTGGAAATCCGCGGGGAAAACACATCGTCCGATGGAAACATCGGCGTTCTCAATACGCTGTATCTCCACCAGACCTTCGACCTCGGCGAGGACGACACGCTGTTGATCTCCAGTCCCAGTCCGGGTGCCATTGTCGATACGGGCGCCGTTCCCCGCGGCACGATCAAGCGGGCGATCCAATCCGGTGAAACGACGCCATACCGTTTCTCCAACCCGGGGACCGGTATCCTGTTCACGTCGGGTGGTGATCTCCCGGATTTCATGCTGGTGACCTGCCAACCCGATACGAGCCTCCCATCATTTAATTTGCACTGGGAAATCGTCGGGGGGACGGCTGACCCCGCGACAAATACAGTTTCCGGCGATTCCATAATGAATTTTTCAAAGTGGGCTCTCGGGGGGCCGAGGCCGCAATCGTCCACCGGCCAGCCGCTGGTCGATCGTACCTACACGATCGTCCCGGAGGGAGGGTCCGGTTACGCGACGACCCTTCAATTGTATTATGACCAGGGGGAAATTCAACCCGGAACGGATGAATCGTCGTTGAAGCTCCTGCGCGATCCGCAGATCCCGGGATCGATCTACGCAAACTGGAATTTGATATCAGTGCCGAACATTCCGGCCGTCACGGCGAAAAGTGAACTCTTCCCTGCGGCGGTCACGGAGGCCTATCGCTTTAATGACGGATATGTGTCAAGTCCCGACCTGGAATTCGGCAGGGGGTACTGGCTGAAATTCCCGAAAGACTCGTCCGTCGCCTTCGCCGGTGACGGGATCGATGACAATGAAGTCGGCATCGTGCCGGGATGGAATTTGATCGGTACGATCAGTTTCCCGGTCGATGTCGGTACGGTGGTCTCTGCGCCGCCGGGCATCGTGGCGAGCCGGTTCTACGGATACCGGGGCTCGTACTCCGCGGCGGATGTCCTTGAACCGGTCCGGGGCTACTGGGTAAAGGCGGGCGGTGCCGGGACCATCAATCTCTCCGCAAGCACGATCCCATTCGGAAAGAATTCGGCCGGTCCCGACGATCGTTCTGCAGGTAATGTACTCAGGGTTCAGGATCGTGCCGGAAGGGAACAGACACTCTACTACACATTCAACCCGACCGCCGACAGGAATTTCTACGCACTTCCGCCTCTTCCGCCGGAGGGGGCGTTCGACGTTCGCTTCGGTTCCGGCCATCAGATCGCAGTCGCGGGTGAAAAGCCGTCAGAGGTGCCCATCCAGGTCTCATCCGCCGAATATCCGATCAGCATCCGGTGGGAAGTGAAGGAGGCGGGGCGGTCGGCAGGGCTTGCCATTGACGGGCGGGAACAGGTACTGGAGAAGGATGGCGCCCTCCTGATCCGGGCACCCGGCTCAACATTGTCGCTCAGGCTGTCCACCGCGACGGCGGTCCCCGTGGAATTTGCCCTCTATCAGTGTTATCCGAATCCTTTTAATCCGGTCACCACGATCGTGTACGCGCTCCCCGGCCGCCAGGAGGCGGTGATCCGGATCTATAACATCCTCGGGGAGGAGGTCGCGACACTCCTCGAGGCGACACAGGAGGCCGGGATCCATCGTGTTACTTTCGATGCAGCACACTTATCGAGCGGGATCTATTTCTACCGACTCCAGGCCGGGCGACATTCCGCGATAAAAAAGATGGTGCTTCTCAAATGACCGGGTGACGTTGGGTCTTGATGGCTGGTTCATTACCTTTCCGCCAATCACCCGTTCGTACCCTCCCTAAGCCGGCCCGATCGGCCGCTTCCCGGGTCGTTCTTTTCCGATCAAGAGTCTTTTCGTCGTCACTCACTTTTCGTTTGAGGCCGAGATGAAAAACACGATACCGCGTTTCTCGTTGCTCGTTACGTTGTGCCTGCCCTGGACGGCGACGTCGCAATGGATTCAAACCAACGGACCGTCCGGTACGTACGTCCAGGCATTCGCGATCAGCGGCACGGAAGTGTTTCTTGCCGCCCGCGGCGGGGGCGTGCAACGTTCAACGGACATTGGATTGTCCTGGACGGAAGCCAACGGGGGGCTCGATAACCGCGAGGTGTACGCCCTGGCGGTCATCGATTCGCACCTGTTCGCGGGAACATGGGGGGGCGGCGTCTATCGCTCCGTCGATAAGGGGTCCTCCTGGAATGCCACGGGGTTGGCATACGTCCAGGCCCTGGCAGTCAGCGGGACAACCCTTTTCGCCGGGACATACAACGATGGTGTCTTCCGATCAACAGATAATGCCGCGACCTGGTACGAGGTGAATGTCGGGCTCAATAATTACAAGGTCTTTGCCCTTGCCGCCAGCGGTGCATCGCTCTTCGCCGGGACGCAAACGGGAGTGTATCGCTCCACGGACGACGGAGAGAACTGGACGAAAACCAGCACCGGCCTGCCTCCCACCTCGGCCCGGGCGTTCGTGGTCGCCGGGACGAATATCTTCGCCTCGCTCTCGGGGGTCGGCGTGTTCAAATCGACCGACAATGGAGAGATCTGGTTCCCTTCGTACGGAGGGCTGGATGCCCTGCACCGCGTGAGCGTCCTTGCACTTTGCGGGGCCTACCTGTACGCCGGAACCGAGGGGAGCGGAGGAATCTTCAGATCGATGAACTACGGGACGAGCTGGTCGGAAGTGAACACCGGCCTCGGGAGCAGAAACGTCCTGGCCATCACCGCCTACGGCTCAACGATCTTCGCGGGCACCGATAACTGCGGCGTGTACCGTTCGACGGACTATGGAGCGTCATGGTCGGCGACCAACGTCGGGCTCAGGACCAGCGTCATCACCGCGCTCGATGCGACCGACCGGGACCTGCTGATCGGTACCTACGGGACCGACGGCGCGGTGCACCGGTCCGTCAACGACGGGGAGGGGTGGATACCGTGGGACCTGCCGCGCACGACAGTCTGGAGCCTGACCAACGTCTTCGACCAATTTGGCAGGGTACGGTACACCTACGCCGGGACGCTCGGCGGGGCGAACAGGACCAGCGACAGGGGAGGGACCTGGACCGGGGTGACGGGGTTGAGCGGGAAGGACGTTCATTGCTTCCTGGAAAAGGGACCGAACCTTTTCGCCGGGACATTCGGGAGCGGCGTCTACCGGTCCTCCGACGACGGCGCAACCTGGACTGAATCGAGTCCCGGCCTGGCCGACCCGGACATTTCGGCGCTTGTGACGGTGGGAGACGACATTTTCGCGGGGACGTTCGGCGGGGGGATCTATCGCTCGATCGACGACGGCGTGACATGGAGCCCCGTGCCGACAGGATTCGATCCGTACGTCCAGGCGCTCGGATCGATCGGAACGACCCTGTACGCCGGGACCTGGCGGCTCGGCATGTTTCGATCGACAGACTCTGGAGCGACCTGGACCGAGCTCAATGACGGGCTTGAATCCTGGGACATCCACGCCCTGAAGGTATACGGTCCGCACCTCTTCGTGGGGACCTACGCCGGGGTCGCCCTGCTGACCGCGGGAAGTACGACCTGGCAGGCGATCAACACGAACCTGTCGAATCTCTATGTCTGGTCCCTGGCCGTCGGCGACTCGTTCGTCTATGCCGGCACGACCGGCGGGCTGTGGGAAAGGCCGATATCGCAGGTGATCACGTCGGTCCACCCGGCATCCGGAGGGATCCCGTCCGGCTTCATCCTTGCGCAGAATTATCCCAACCCCTTCAACCCCGGGACGACGATCGAATTCGGAGTCCCCGAACGCTGCCGCGTGAAACTCAGCGTGTATGATCTGACCGGTCGGGAGGTCGCCACGCTTGTGGATGGGCTCGAGGAGCCGGGGTACAGGGTGGTCGGGTTCGACGGCGGCAACCTGGCGAGCGGGATCTATTATTACCGGTTGAAATCCGATAAATTTATCGGGACGAAGAAACTCCTGCTGATGCGCTAATCCGGTCCCCGCGGAATCGGAGTGAAATGACCTGCGACTGCTCTCCCCGGGCCCCGGGGACAGCAGTCGGGTCAGCCGGTAACGGAATCGGCATCTTTGCGGGTCAACGGAGGGAGGAAGTATCCAGCCGGCCGGTTGTCGAATAATACTACAGGGGGTGATCGGTGAAATATTCCCCACCCGCCAGTCGGTCATGACGGTTTCATATTGAAAAATATTTGCGTGACGCAAATCGGAGCGAAATAATTCGACGGCCTTCCCGCTTCTCTAAGATTTCCCTTGCGCCTCTGAAGCAGAGTTCATACAATTGACCGTTACGTTGGGGGTGGTAACGCGATAAATCCCTTCCTGTAATATCTCTCATTCTTCTCTTCAGTCGGTTGCCTGTTCTTTGATCGTCTGCCTGTCTCAGGACAGACGTTGATTGCAGGTTCTCAGGTTTAAATCACGATCGTTATTCCCGCGGGAGAGCGGTGGCGTATTTACCGACCCCGGAATTCACAGTCCCGGGGATGGTATCGTCTCTCGGAAGCTGCAGAGTTTTCCCGCCAAACAACCCACAATGTTCCAACGGAAGGAGACACATATGAAAAAAGTAATCCTCGTTCTCGCTCTCGTCTCGCTGGCAGTCTGGATCTCTTCCTGCAAGGACGAACCCATCCAGCCCAGGATCGCGGGCGACTCCAACAGCAGGACCGTCGCGATTTTACCACAAAACTCACTGGATCCGCCGGTTCCAACGGCGACGGTACCGTTGCTGACATTCCCGTCGACGAGGGGAAGCGCGACAATATCGGACCTCCTGGACCCCGCGGTCCTGACGCCGGAGAGCTTCAGCGCGACGCTCAGGGCAGGCCAGTCTGTCAACGAGCATAAAAATCTCTTCCTCCCCCCGAACGTGACACCGCCGAAGCTCGACCTGCTCATCAGTTTCGACCTGACGGGGAGCATGGGAGAGGAACTGGCCAATGTGAAGGCGAACGGCATCAATATCATGAACGCCGTCAGACTCAGCATCCCTGATTCAAAGTTCGGCCTGATTTCACACATGGATTATCCGGGTGATTTCACCGGGTGTGGCTATACCGCGACGTATGGAGACGCATCATCCGGAGATTATGCGTATAGCCTCGACGAGGCCCTGACCACCAGCACGACGGATGTTGCGACCGCCATCAACGGTTTGGTTCTCGGATACGGGGTGGACGGACCCGAAGATTATTCACGGGCATTTTATGAAAGTTATAATGATGCAGGCATCGTCTGGAGGAGCGGGGCGAAAAAAATCGTCCTGGCATTCCTCGATGCCGTCCCCCACGATTGCGCCTACGATTCGATACTCGGGGTTGGTCCACCTTTCGCCACCAGCGGGCCCGACCCCGGGAGGGATGCCGTGGTTGGTACTCCCGACGACCTGGAAATACTGAAGGTCCTGGACGGCATGGCCGGGAGCAATACGGCGCTGATCACTGTCTTCAGCGGCGGTTGGCTTGGATTGTGGACGGCGTATTCCCAAAAAACCGGTGGAGAGGCTTTCGGTATCAATTCCGACGGCACGATCCCCGGCGGCGTCGATATTGCCGCATTCATTACGAGCATCGTCGAGGGATCGATCACGCGGTTCGATGAGGTGACGCTCGAAACCTGCGATCCGGCATATGCGGCATGGCTGACAGCGGTGGAGCCGGTGTCATACACCGACGTCGAGCTTGGTGAACCCCTCAATCTCGGCTTCGACATCACCATCACGGTTCCCCCGGGGACGCCCTCGGGTGTATACTGTTTCGACATCTGCGCCGTGGGTGACGAGGTCGAGCTGGCCACCCAGCGAGTCTGCATCACCGTCCGCAACGAGGTCGGGTTTGATTTCCATCCGACCTCGTGTCCGAACCCGTTGAACATGAGCTCGCCGGGAATTTCACCCGCAGCCATACTGGGGGCGGGCGATTTCGATGTGATGACCATCGATCCCGCTTCGATACGGCTTGAGGGCGTTGCGCCCGTCCGCTGGGCCATCTCCGATGTGAGCACTCCCTTCCTGCCCTTCATCGGGAAGGACGAATGCATGGATTGCACGACCCTTGGCCCCGACGGGTATGCCGACCTGACGCTGAAATTCAACACGCAGGAGCTGGCGGCAGCATTGACGGGGGTCGCCAACGGTGATTGCCGCGTCGTCACGATCACCGGAAACCTCAAACCGGCGTATGGCGGCGGGGCTTTCGTCGGCGAGGACGTCATCAAAATCATCATCCCGACCAGGGGTGGGAAAAACGGGGGCGGTGGCTGACGTCGGACTGCGGAGACAACCGGCGATAGGATCCTTCGGTTGAACCCCGAAGATGGTCAATACAGGGCCCCGGTCGAATGGCCGGGGCCCTTTTTTTGGTTTCTTGACAATCGAGTCCGGATGTCGTATGTTCTGAACACGCTTTCCGTATCCGCGGTCGTTTACGACCGTCAACAATCACATTTGAGGAGGAGTTATCCATGAAATATTTCGGGATTATTGGTTCAATTGCGAGGGTATGCCTGGTAATGACAGCACTCTCTCTCGCGTCTGCGGGATTCCTGCGGGCCCAGACCGATACGACGAAACGCGCCCCCGCCAAACCCGCTGAATTCACGGAGGAAAAGATCAGCGTGATCGAGGAAAATCTCGTGCGTGACCTGGAAAGCCCCATCGTCGGGGTGGTGATCGGCGGGGCGCAGACGGTCCGGGAGATGAAGAAGGCCGTGCCGGCGCACGACTTCTCAAAGCTCATCATCCCCCTCATGCGCATCGTCAAAGATCCGAACGCGGACCGCGCGTCAAGGATCCTCTCGGCCCTCGCCCTCCACGAGATCGATTCGGAACGGGGTAATTTCGCGATCAGCCGTGAAGCGGATCTGTCGACCGACGAAGTGTTCAAGACTTTGTGCGCCAACCTGGCAAAGGCGCGCGCGCTGGAACAAAAGAAGTAACGCCCCGCGAAGTTCCGGGTGATACTATTTTCCGACATCGTCAAGACGTTCGGGTCACTCCGCGCGGTCGATAACCTTTCCCTTGAAGTCCGCGATGGTGAAATCTTCGGCCTTCTCGGGCCGAACGGGGCAGGAAAATCCACGCTGATCAACATCGCGGTCGGCCTGCTCGATCCGGACCAGGGCACGATCCGAATCGGTGACGGGGACATGCTCAATCCCCGGGAGGCGCGGTCACTCCTCGGCGTGGCTCCGCAGACCCTGGCTCTGTACGAGGAGTTGACCGCCGATGAGAACCTGGTTTTCTTCGGAAAATTATACCGGTTCGGCGGGGCAACGCTCCGGCGAAGGGTGGATTGGGCCCTGGAGTTCAGCGGGCTGGGCGAGCGGCGTCGCGACCGCGTGAGCACCTATTCGGGCGGGATGAAGCGCCGGCTGAACCTGGCCGCGGCGCTCCTGCATGATCCGAAAGTCCTCCTCCTCGACGAGCCAACCGTCGGGGTCGATCCCCAGTCCCGCAACTCAATCTTCGACAGCATCGAAAAACTCCACCGGGAGGGGAAAACCATCGTCTATACCACCCACTACATGGAAGAGGCGCAACGGCTGTGCGACCGGGTGGCCATCATCGACCACGGAAGGGTTCTTGCCATCGATACGGTGGAAGTGCTGATGAAACAACATGGGGGGAAGAGCGTGCTCGTCGCAGGTACGCCCCGCGGCGAGGAGCGGATCGAGACAGACGATCCCGTAGGGGAACTGGTGCGGCTGCGCCAGTCCGGCGTATTGCATGATTTCCGCATCGAGAAACCCGATCTCGAGACGGTGTTTTTGAATCTCACCGGGCGTCACCTGAGGGACTAAGCGTGATCGAAGTGCTCGCGCTCGCCGGAAAGGATCTTCTGCTGCTCTTCCGTGACAAGGGGGGATTTTTTTTCGCGTTCTTCTTCCCGCTCGTCATGGCCGTTTTTTTCGGGACCGTTTTTTCGGGCGGTGGTAATGAGACTCGTGCCATGGCGGTCCTGATCGTGGACGAAGATTCCACGGCGCAATCGGTGGAATTTATCAGGACCCTCTCGGAATCTGCTGAATTCAATGTTGAAAAAACGACACGGGACGATGCGGCGCAGAAGGTCCGGACCGGCAAACGGGTTGCGAACATCGTCGTGAAAAAAGGGTTCGGCGAAGCGCGCGGAAGAATGTTTTGGGGAGAACCTCCCACCGTCGAGGTCGGCGTCGATCCGTCGCGAAAGGCCGAATCGGGTCTCATCCAGGGCGTCCTGATGAAATACGCCGCCGAGGCGATGCAGAGGACATTTTCCGACCGCTCTGCCCTGCGGGCCACGCTCGCTCAGACCCTCGATTCGCTCCGTTCCCCGGGTAGCCGGGAGTTCCCGGGGAGGGAGAACCTGTTGAAATTTCTCGGTGAATTCGACCGGTTCACCGCGGACACCACGCTTGATGCAAACCGAAGTGGGACCTCCGGGGGATTTCAACCGTTGAAAATCGTGGAGGCGGCGGTGATCCGCGAAGAGTCGGGGCCGCGGAACGCCTATGCGGTGAGTTTCCCGCAGGGGATCATCTGGGGAATGACCGGGTGCGCCGCGGCATTCGGGATATCCCTCGTCCTCGAACGGTCACGGGGCACCCTCATCCGATTAAGAATCGCACCAATCAGCAGGGTGCAGATCCTGGCGGGCAAGGCGCTCGCCTGTTTCCTGGCGACGCTCTTGATATCCATCAGCCTGCTCGTCATCGCAGCACTTTTCTTCGGTGTCCGGCCGTCCTCATTCCCCCACCTCGCCATGGCGGTCTTGTGTGCGTCGATCGCCTTTGTCGGCATCATGATGTTTCTCTCGGTCCTCGGAAAGACGGAACGCTCCGCGGGGGGGATCGGATGGGCGGCCCTCCTGTTGATGTCGATGATCGGAGGAGGGATGATCCCGCTGTTCGTCATGCCCGCCTGGATGCAGACGCTCAGCAACGTCAGTCCGGTGAAATGGTCGGTCCTCGCGATCGAGGGCGCATTGTGGCGTAACTTCTCATTCGACGAGATGATGCTGCCCTGCGGAATTTTACTCGGCGCGGGAATACTATTCTTCGCGGTCGGGGTGAAAGTATTCAGGTGGACGCAACACTCCTGAGGGTACCTTACCTCTCCGAGGTTTTCAGAATCCGCTCCAGAACGTCGTTCCCGGCCTTCAACAGTCCCACCCCCGGCAACCGGGGCGTGAGTTCGGCCCACTGCGGGTCGCTCGTGAAAACCGCCCGAAAGAGGGGGAGGGACTCATCGATCCTCCCGGCGTTGACAAGGGCCACCGCGGTCCAGTATTTCATTTCGAGATTTTGGGGTGCCATCTCCATCGCGGCGCCGTATTCTTTCAGCGCGAGCGCAATGTCGTTGTGTTCGGTGGCCACGTCCCCGGCGTTCATGCGCTGGTATGCGCGGTGGAGCGTGACGAGCCTCCGGAGTTCCGCGAGGGGTTCGGGGTGGTCCTCGACGCGGAGGTCCATGAGGCGGTCCTGCCACGGTTTGCCGGTGGGGGTCCCGCTGACGATGAGTATGGCGGCGGACTGGCTCCCCCTGATGTCCCCGCCGGCCGACTGCGCGGCCTCGAGCGCGGAGAGCATGCGTTCCGCAAGATCCCCTTTCGAATCCCGGTATGCCTTCGCCATGGCCGGCCAGACCCCGTCGTTCAGCATCAGGTTGGCCTCAACGGTGAATTGCTCTCCCTCGATATGTCCGGCCGCCGGAATGCATCTGGTCCCCGTATGGGCCGCGACGGAACCGCGGGCGTCGACCATCGCCACCTGCCGGACCTCCCTCCCCGGGTCGGAGGCGACCAGCCCCTCGAGCGCCTGGCGGGCTGTTTTTCCGGACCGCATCAATTCTATTCCCAGCGGGCCGTAGGAGGGATCGACGAACGATTGCGTTGCGACTGCGCCCACGCCGGCCTCGGCCCATGGGACCAGGGGCCCCACCGAGAACCAGTGGGATTGAACGGCCACTCCCAGCTCGCCCGTGACCGAATCGCGGGCCACGATCGAGTAGGTGTGGACCGGTCGGTCCTGCGCGCCGGCGCGGATGAACACCGATAGAGCGAGCATGACCATCGACCAAGAACGGGACATAAAACCTCCTTGGAAGGCCTTGAGATGTTTTTCCGACAAAAGACGCCCGAATAATACAGAGAAATCACACGGGTTTCCACTCATGCCATTTAACCGCGGGGCTTTCCCGTCGTATCACTCTCAGAAGATCATACTCTGAATCGATGACTCGCCTCCAGGATCAGGACAAACAGGGCCGGGCGCCGCGGGAGCTCATCATCCGGTCCCTGGCGGGTGACATGGAGGCGTTTCGCACGCTGATGGAGACACACAGGGATTTTGCCTTCGGGATTGCGTACCGGCTTCTCCACGACAGGGACGACTCTCACGACGCGGTGCAGGAGGCATTCATCAGGGTCTGGAACAACCTGGCGAGGTTCAGGGATGAGATGAAATTCACCACCTGGTTGTACAGGATCGTCGTGAACGTATCATACGACAGGATCAAATCGATTTCCCGGAGGAAGCGCGTCATGGTCTATTTTGGGAGTCTTTTCGACGGCGGCGATCCGCCGGCCGGCAACGATCCGCGGATCGAAGTCGAAAGCGCCGATCTCCGGGACCACGCGGTGCGGATCGCGAAACGACTCCCGCCGAAGCAATACCTCGTGTTCCACCTCCGCGACCTCCTCGACCTGTCCGTCGAGGAAACGGCGGCCACGGCGGGGATGTCCGCGAATTCGGTGAAAGTCAACCTCTGCAACGCCCGCAGGAAAATACGCGTGGCGCTCGAGCGGCTCCAGGAGAACAGATCATGAAAGGATGCAGGCAGATCGAATCGTCGCTCCACCTCTATCGGGAGGGGGAACTGACACAGGAAGAAGCGAAGGAGCTCCGGGCCCATCTCGACGGGTGCCCGTCATGCAGCCGCGTCCTGCGCGAACTCCGGAATCTCGACGACGCCCTCCAGGTCGCCCGGACTTCCGGCGAAGCGCCGGCCGCGGACCCCTCGATCGTCGAAAGCACGATGGAATTCATACGGAGAAATTCGCGGGGAGGAGGACGGTCTGCCCATCGCCCGGGATCACCGGTTTTCCTGGCCGGCGCCTTCCGTCCTGCGATCGGTTTCGCGCTCCTCTTCGCGGCACTTCTGCTCGCCTACCAGCAGGGGCGGGACGCCTGGCGACTGACG
>DATDQD010000059.1:0-15698 GCA_035292425.1 Bacteroidota bacterium | reverse complement strand
GGTCAGGAGGCTGTCAAGGTATTCGGCGTCGATCGTGCTGATCGCGGCGACGGGAATCTTCGGAAGCGAATCGTTGTAGTGCATGGCGCCGGTGTGCGGCTTATCGTCGAGCCGCATGGTCATCGACCGGACGATCGCCGCAACGCCGCCGGCCCGCGCCGCCTCGACCGCGCCCTGGCCGCGCTGATCCACCGCGCCGCCGTACGATTCGAAGGTGTTCAGTTTCGAGCGGTCCATCGGCCTGTTGAAAAAGATGATCTTCCCCCGGGCCGCGGTCCCCATGGCCCGGAGTTCCTCGAAGGATTTCACTTCCACGACCTCGGCCGAGACGGGCCCGTCAGGAGTCCCGATGCTTCCCCCCAGGGCGCAGACGCTCAACGGCATCCGTCCCCTGCCCGACGCCGGTTCGGCGTATGCTTCCTCGATCGGCCCGCGGACCCAGCGAGGCACCATGAGCTTCTCCAGCCAGACGGAATCGAAACGCAATTGTGTCATCGTCCGCCGTCCCCACTCGATCGCCCTGTCCGCCTGGGGGGAACCGCTGAGGCGGGCGCCGACGGTCCCCGTCAGCTCGGAGAGCATGCGGTATGCCTGTCCGGAACCGAGACCGTCGTTGATGAGTTGCGACGCGATTGTTTCATAGGGGCTTCCCGGAAGGGTGTCCTGGGGCGACGATATCGCGACCGTCCGAAAGAGAATGGCGCAGATGAGCGGGATGAGTTTGTTCACGTTGTCTAAAGGACCGGGATCGCTCGATGTGCTACGGGCCTGGCGGCGATAAATTTCGGAGAAATATACGAAAAAAAGGGTAAACGTCAACCGCGCGGCCGAATAATAAAAAGGCCCCGGCGAGGGGGCCTGTTTGGGTATCCTGCGCGATTGGCGCGTCAGAAACTGCGGAGTTCCTCCCGCAGCGATTCCTTCAGTTCGCGGGCATTCTCCTTCAAATCCCGCTTCAATTCCATCAGACGTTCCTTCAGGCCATGGAGCATGTCGTGCCGTCGCGGGACACTCTCTTGCATCGCCCGGAGGGCATCGCGATGCATCCGGGATCCCGCGTCAAAGTAGAGGGAGACGTCGTCTTCGGCCTCCCCGATCTCAACCGAGAGGGTCAGCGGTTTCCCCCGCCTGAGGACCTCGAAGGGTACGACACCCGCACCCGCATCGCGGATCTCCTCCAGCACGTCGTCCACGTCGCGGACCGTGTTCTTGTTGACCCTGACGATGACATCGCCCGCTTTCAAGCCCCCCTTCCCGGCGGAACCGGTCTTTGCCACCGATGCCACCAGCACTCCCCTGTTGCCGGGGACCTCGAAGTATTCGGCGAGCTGTTTCCCGAGGTCCTGCATTTCCATGCCGAGATGTTCGCCCGACCGGAAGAATCCCATCCCGAACGTCCCGGGGTGCGTCGGCGCGAAGTCGGGGAGGCCCGGGGCGCGGGGAAGTGTGAAGGAGAAGGCCCTGGGTGTTTCTATTTCGTCCAGCGTCGCCTTCAACGTTTTCGAATCGCCCCCGCGGTTGACGACGATCGTCACCTCCTCCCCCGGTTCAGATTTTCGGACCGCCCTGATCAGATCGTCGCTGTCGCCGATCTCCTTCGTGCCGAACTTCACGATGACGTCCCCCTCGAGGATTCCCGCCTCCTCCGCGGGGCTCTCCCCCTCGACATCGGAAACGTAGGCGCCCGAAGCGGCTTTCAGTTTCATTTTATCGGCAAGCTTTTTCGACACGTCCCGGACCGAAACGCCGAGCCGGCCGCGTTCGCCCTCCCCATAGGGGTAGAGATGGAAAAGGCTCCGGGACGACTGCCCGACGGCGCCCGCGCAGACCAGGACGGACATGATCAGAAAAATGACGATGCGGTTCATGGTTTCCTCGCTCAATACGATCAATAGCCTGTTTAGAGGTTAGACACGCCGGCCCGTGGGGCGGTTGACATGGGACGGGAGAAGGGTTCAGACGATCCTGGAGCGTCCGGCGGCCTGGCTCCCCCGCACGACGTACTCCTGCAGGATCCGGAGCGCCTCGCGCTGTCCGGGCCATACGAGTTTCCCGAGGGCGGTCGTATAATCACACCAGAGGTATTCGGAATGCTCGGTTGAAAGTTTCGGTTCGCTCCCCGGTGCCACCCTGGCGGCGAATACGGGGGTGAGGTTGACCGCATCGCGGGACGGATCATAGAAAACGTTGACGTGCGGAACGACCCAGAAGTCGAGGGGGGGCAGGGCGGTTTCCTCCGCCATTTCGCGCCGCGCGGCCGCGAGGGCGGTTTCGGCCCCCTCCACCGAACCGCTCACAAACTGCCAGATCCCGGGGTAAATCTGCTCCGATGGAGACCGGCGCAGGAGAAGGTATTCAGGGCCCGCGCCGCTGAACGAAAAGATGCAGACTTCGACGATCCGGGATACGATGGCCGGCATGCGGGGGGCGTGGCGGCCGGTCAGGTGAGCAGCCTGACGCCGAGGAATCCGAGGATCATCAGCGCCGCGAATGCGAGTGAGAGGCGGTCGAAATACCGGTCGAGAAAGACCTTGATCGCTTCGCCATAATGATAGAGAAGTCCCCCGACGAGGAAGAACCTGGTCGACCGTCCGACGATGCACCCCGCGGCGAGCGTCGTCAGGGAGAGGGTCTGGTCGAATCCCGCCGCGATCGTGAACAATTTGAAGGGGATGGGGGTGAAGCCGGCGATGAAGAGGGTGACCATCCCGTTCTCACGGTAGTTGCTCAGGACATCGGCGAATCTGTCCAGCACCCCGTAAAATTCGAGGATCGGGCGCCCGACGCTCTCGAAGAAGGCGTAACCGATGTAATACCCGAGGAACGCGCCGAGCACCGAGCCGGCGGTGCATATCAGCGCGTACTGGAACGATTTCTTCGGGTATCCGACACCCATCGCGACGAGGAGGACGTCGGGGGGTATCGGGAAACAGGATGACTCCGCGAAGGCGATGCCGAAAAGCGACCAGCGCGCGGCGGGCCGGCCCGCGAATCCCTCCACCCAATGCTTCATTGCGCGGAGGAGCCGGGCAATCGCCGTCACGATATTCCGAATGCCGGACGGGACTACGATCAGCGCCCCGTCATGATGTTGGTCTGGGTGAACAGCAGGTGGTCGTGGTAGTAATGCATCAGCAGCACCGAGAGGACCACGATGTAGTAGCACTGATCGAACGAAAATCCGAGGAGATCCTTGTTCAGGAGGAGCACGGCGATCAGCCCGACGGTGGAGAGCGCGAGGCCCACGGTGAACGCGTAGAATCTCCACCCCTTGCCTTCCACGCTCATCCCGCGGATCAACGGAGTATGGATTCCGTCTTTCTGCTCGCGGAGGCGGTTGATGTAGAGCGTGAGACCGAGGTACTGGAACGAATGCCACGTGTTGAAGCCCTGGAACGCGACATCGAGCTCCTGGTACGACGGGATGAAAAACGAGACCACCACGGTCAGCCCCATGAGGATGAACTTCGGGAGATGGAGTTCCCCGGAGTCGTATTCGCGGTAACTGCGGCGCAGCCAGAGGGTCAGCGAGACGGCGAAGACCAGCGTGACGGCGTAGAACAGCCCCCACCCCACGACGGGGTTGTTTCTGATCAGGATGAATTCGGGGAGCAGGAGGCGGATCTGTCCGATCGAGAAATTACCGTTCACCATCCTCCAGACTCCGATGGGATAGAGGGACGAAAAAACGACGACGTAGTCCAGCATCCGGTCCGGCAGGCGGAGCGGCTTCGCCTGCTTTTTTGTGTAGCAGTCGATGATATAGCTGACCTGGTGAAGGATGTGGATCGACGCCCAGAAGAAAAAGACGGTGACGAGAAGCTGGAAATTCGCCACGCCGAGGTATACCACCCCGACGGGCAGGAGCAGGGACCCGAGGAGGAACGCCGCGTGGTGTTTCCGGAAGTCGTTGTCGAGGAACGTCCTCGTGTAGGTTGCGTACATGTGCGGACCACCGATCAGGAGCGCGATCATCCCGTTCACGGTATTGCGGCTGAAGTCCAGGACGTCGCCCGGCGCGACGCTCAGAGCCGTGCGGACGGATTCGATGCCGAGAAGGTAACGGAAAAATTCATATGCGAGGAAGGGCAGGATCACCAGTCCAGCGCTGAGGCTGATGTACGTCAGGTCCCACCGCCGGCTGTGAAGCCAGAGGTTTTCCTGGAATTCAACGGTTGCGGATGGGACCGCAACGGCGGCGGTGTTGTTCATCGGGGAGGCCGTTCCTTTGTGTGCGGCATTCCTGGGTCAGTTTCTATTTATGATTTGTAAAAATAGGTATTTTTCGTTCCAGAATCAATACTCGGGTCAGATCACGCCTTCGTACATCCTCCCGATCAGTTCGCTGTACTTCTTTTCGACGAGGGACCTCCTGATCTTCATCGTCGGGGTGATTTCACCCTCCTCGAGCGTGAAGGCCCCCGGCATGAGCGTGAATCTCCGTATCCTCTCGAAGGACGCGAAGTCCTTCTGGAGCCTGTCGATCTCCCCCTGGATCATGCTCCGGACCGACTCCATCGATGCCATCTCCGTGTCTGCCGGGACGGGGCCGCCGCTGCGCGCCAGCCGTTCCCTCACGTTGTCGAACTCCGGAACGATGAGGGCCGAAAGATAGACCCTGCCATCGCCGATGATGAGGATCTGGCTGATCAGCCCGCTCGCGAGAAACGCGGATTCGAGCGGTCCCGGCGCGATGTTTTTTCCGCCCGAATTGACGATGAGATGTTTCTTGCGGTCGGTGATCACCAGAAACCCGTCCGGGTCGAAGGCCCCGATGTCTCCGGTGTGGAGCCACCCGTCGGCGTCGATCGCCTCACGGGTCGCCGCGGGGTCGTTCCAGTACCCGAGCATCACGTTCGGCCCCTTCGCCAGAATCTCCCCGTCCTCCGCGATCCGGACGTCGACGCCGGGGATGGTCGTGCCCACGGTGCCGTATTTCCTCTTCTCCGGCCGGTTCACGCTGATCACGGGAGAGGATTCCGTCATCCCGTAGCCCTCGAGGATCCCGATCCCGATGCTCTCGAAAAATTCTCCCAGTTCCCGGGAGAGCGCCGCGCCCCCGGACACGAAAAACCTGATTCGGCCTCCCATGCGCGCCCTGATTTTTGAGAAGACGAGGCGGTCGGCGAGGGCGCGACGGAGTTTCAGCAGGATCGGGAGCCGGGCCGGCCCGGGCTGTGCGGCGACGGCCGCCCGGACCGACATCGCCCAACCGAAGATGAATTTTCTGAGGGGCGGCATCGCCCCCGCCTGTTTCATCAGGCCGTTATAGATCCGCTCGAAGAGCCTCGGCACCGTCGTCACGATGGTGGGCTTCACCTCGAGGAGATTTTCCCGCACCGTGTCGATGCTTTCGGCGTAGGCGATCGTCACCCCGCACGACATCGCCGAGTAATATCCCGCCATCCGTTCGTACGAATGGCAGAGAGGGAGAAACGAGAGGAGGACATCGTCTTCGAGGAAGGGTATGCATTGGGTCGACGCGAGGACGTTGCTCACCAGGTTGCGGTGCGTGAGCATGACGCCCTTCGGATTGCCGGTCGTGCCCGACGTATAGATGAGCGTCAGGAGATGCCCTGGTGTGACGCGGGCGGATTCGCCCCGGACATAACCGGGGTTGGCGCGGGCGAACTCGTCCCCTCTCAGCGCGAGGTCCCTGAAACTGATCACGCCACCCGTGCCCGGCCCCAGGTCGGCGAAACTCAGGACGTGCTTCAGGCCCGGGAGCGCATCCCGGACCTTCGCAATCTTGTTGAACTGAAGCCGGTTGGAGACGATCGCGCAGGCGACCCCCGCATCCCCCAGTATATATTCCACCTGTTTCGGGGTGAGGCTGGGGTAGAGCGATACGTTGACGGCGCCGAGCCGGATCAGGGCCATGTCCGCCACCACCCATTCGGGCCGGTTCTCTGAAATCAGCGCGACCCGGTCGCCGCTCCGCACCCCGATGGAAGCCAGGCCCGCCGAAACCCTTTCCACCCATTCCCCGAACTCCCGGTAACCGATCCCGGCATACTTCCCCTCCGATTTCCACATCACGATGGGGCGGCGATCGCCGGAATATTTCTCCAGGAGGGCGTCGAGCATCCCGTTTACCGTTTCGAACCGTACGACCGAGGACATCGATGGCTGGCCTGATTTGTCCCTGAATCGGATCTCTGGGGAGAAAATACATCCAACGACGGCGAAATGCAAACACTTACGCGCGCTGGCGCGCGCCCGCGCCCGCGGCATATAAACGCCGGACCGATTTTATCTCTCGTGACGGTAAAGGTCTCAGAATTTTTTTTGATTTTTTCCTTGACTTCTTACCTGCAAGACTATATATTTCGAACCAATGTCGCCAACCGAATAGGGACGGTTGATTTTCCAGAGGCAACCCGCCAGGCGCGCGTCGCACCGGTGTGAAAGAGGTAGAATCGTGAAAATCATGCTGCAACCGTCCGTATCCAACTCATCGTCCGTCATCGCAAAAGTCCGGCCGTTCCGGATTTTTTCATTATATTACGAATAAAAGGAGGATCAACATGCAGGAGAAGGAGGTCAGAAATGCCGGCGCGGAATCAGGCGCGGCTGTTTCCGGGAGTGGTTCTCAGGGCGGCAAGGCCGTCCGCAAGGGTTTGACGATTCGCAGGTATTTTACGAAACCGGGTGTCCATCCCTTCGATGAGATCGAGTGGGAATTCCGGTCGGCGGTCATCGCGAACGAACGCGGTGAAACAATTTTTGAACAGAGGGACATCGAGGTCCCGAAGTCCTGGTCAATGACGGCCACAAATGTGGTCGTTTCGAAATATTTTCACGGAAAACTGGGGACCCCGGAGCGGGAAACCAGCATCCGCCAGATCGTCGAACGCGTCGCGACGACGATCACCGGCTGGGGGAAGAAGCAGGAATATTTCGCCACCCCTGATGATGCCGAGATTTTCTATTCCGAGCTGGCCTACCTCCTCGTCAACCAGTACATGGCGTTCAACAGCCCCGTCTGGTTTAATGTCGGCATCGAGGAAAAACCGCAATGTTCGGCCTGCTTCATCAACTCGGTCGAGGATACGATGGACTCGATCCTGGATCTCGCCCGGACCGAAGGCCGCCTCTTCAAGTGGGGATCGGGTACGGGTTCCAACCTTTCGACGCTCCGTTCCTCGAGGGAGAGCCTCTCGGGCGGTGGCACCGCCTCCGGCCCGGTGTCCTTCATGAGGGGATATGACGCGTTCGCCGGCGTGATCAAGTCGGGCGGAAAGACGAGGCGCGCCGCGAAGATGGTCATCCTGAACACGGAGCATCCCGACATTCTTGATTTTATCCGGTCGAAGTCGGAAGAGGAAAAGAAAGCCTGGGCCCTGATCGAGGTCGGCTACGACGGCGGGTTCAACGTCCCCGGCGGCGCGTACGATTCGGTGTTTTACCAGAACGCGAACCATTCGGTGCGCGCGACCGACGACTTCATGAACGCGGTCGCCGACGACAGGGAATGGAAGACGATCGGCGTGAGGACCGGCAAACCGATGGACTCCTACCGCGCCCGCGACCTCATGAAAGAAATGGCTGAGGCGGCGTGGGTCTGCGGCGATCCCGGGATGCAGTTCGACTCGACGGTCAACACCTGGCACACCTGCCCGAACACCGCCCCGATCAACGCGTCCAACCCCTGCAGCGAGTACATGTTCCTCGACGACACGGCCTGCAACCTCGC
The DNA here is from genome assembly GCA_035292425.1 of Bacteroidota bacterium. Classification (GTDB taxonomy): domain Bacteria; phylum Bacteroidota; class Ignavibacteria; order UBA10030; family SZUA-254; genus SZUA-254. The sequence continues at coordinate 8,002 of DATDQD010000059.1, read as the reverse complement.
GTCGCTGAACCTGATGAAATTCCTTCGCCCGGACGGCGAGTTCGACATCGAGTCGTTCTGCCACGGCGTGACGATCACCATCACCGCGCAGGAGATCGAGGTCGACAACGCCAGCTACCCGACGCCGAAGATTACCCAGAACAGTTACGATTACCGGCCCCTCGGCCTCGGTTACGCAAACCTCGGCGCCCTCCTGATGGCCAGGGGGATCGCCTACGACAGCGACGAGGGACGCGGATACGCGGCGGCGGTCACCGCGCTGATGTGCGGCCAGGCCTACAAACAGTCGGCCCAGATCGCCAGGGAGACGGGTCCCTTCAGGGGATACGAGAAGAACCGGGAGCCGATGCTCAAGGTCGTCAAGATGCACGGCCTGGCGGCGGACAGGATTCCCGACCGCAACGTCCCGAGCGGGCTCCTCACCGCCGCCCGGAAGGTGTGGGACGACGCCTATGCCATCGGCCGCGAGTACGGCTTCCGCAATTCCCAGGCGACCGTACTGGCGCCCACGGGGACCATCGGGTTCATGATGGATTGCGACACGACCGGGGTCGAACCTGACATCGCGCTGGTGAAATACAAGAAACTGGTCGGCGGCGGGCTGATGAAGATCGTCAACCAGACCGTGCCGCTCGCCCTGAAGAAACTCGGGTACATCGACGAGCAGATCGAGCACATCATCGCCTTCATCAACAAGAACGACACCATCGAGGGCGCGCCGCACCTGAAGGAGGAGCACCTCCCCGTTTTCGACTGCGCCTTCAAGCCCGCGAAGGGCAGGCGCACGATCGAATACATGGGCCACGTCAAGATGATGGCGGCCGTCCAGCCCTACATCTCGGGCGCCATCTCGAAGACGGTCAACATGCCGACCGACGTCACGGCCGACGACATCGCGAAGACGTACGCCGAGGCGTGGCGCCTCGGGCTCAAGGCGATCGCGATCTACCGCGACGGCTGCAAGCGCACGCAGCCGCTCAACACGAGCATGGACCAGCTCTCCGGCCTCATTCCGAAAAAGGCCGTCCGCAGGAGGCTCCCCGACGAGCGGGCGGCGGTGACGCACAAATTCTCGATCGGAGGGCACGAGGGATATATCACCGTCGGCCTCTACCCGGAGGTCGTGCCGGGCGAGATCTTCATCACCATGTCGAAGGAGGGATCCACGATCTCCGGGCTGATGGATGCCTTCGCGACCTCCGTCTCGATGGCGCTGCAGTACGGCGTTCCGCTCAGGGTCCTCGTGGAGAAGTTCTCCCACATGCGCTTCGAGCCGAGCGGGTTCACGGGCAACCGCGAAATCCCGATCGCGAAATCGATCCTCGACTATATCTTCCGCTGGCTCGGGAAACGCTTCCTCCCCGCGGAGGAACTGCCCCAGTCCGCCGAGGAAACGGCGGAACCCGCGGCGAAGCTCCCGGAGGAATCCCCGACGGCGGCGACGCGGAGGGAGAAACACGAACACGAGGTCTACCAGGCCCAGGCCGACGCGCCCCCCTGCCACGCCTGCGGCAGCATCATGGTTCGCAGCGGCGCCTGCTACAAGTGCCTCAACTGCGGCGAGACCTCGGGCTGTTCGTAACACCCGATAAAAAAATGGGCGCTTCCGGGAGCGCCCCTTTTTATTTTCATGTCGCGCATAATGAGCCGGGGGTTTCCCACCGGTGTCATTCCCACTCGATGGTCGACGGCGGTTTCGAGCTGATGTCGTAGACCACCCTGTTGATGCCCCGTACCTCGTTCACGATTCTGCTCGAGACCGCCGAAAGCAGTTCCGCCGGGAGGGGCGCCCAGTCGGCCGTCATCCCGTCGGTGCTGTGGACGGCCCGGAGCGCGGCCACGCACTCGTAGGTGCGTTGATCGCCCATGACCCCGACGCTTTTCACCGGGAGGAGGACGGCGAACGCCTGCCAGAGTTTCCCGTACCACCCCTGTTTCCTGATCTCCCCGATGAAAATGTCGTCCACCTGCCTGAGGATGCGGAGTTTTTCGGGAGTCACGTCGCCGACGATCCGCACTGCCAGGCCGGGGCCCGGGAAGGGATGACGCATGACAAAATGCTCCGGGAGATGGAGGGTCCGGCCGATCGCCCTGACCTCGTCCTTGAAGAGTTCGCGGAACGGTTCGATGAGTTTCAGGTGCATCCGTTCGGGCAGGCCCCCCACGTTGTGGTGCGTCTTGATCGTGTGGGAAGGCCCGCGGAACGAGGTCGATTCGATGACGTCCGGATACAAGGTGCCCTGCGCGAGGAATTTCACTCCGCCCAGCCCGCGGGCTTCCCTCTCGAAGACGTCGATGAACACCTTCCCGATGACCTTCCGCTTCTGCTCCGGCTCAACTACTCCCGCGAGCTTTCCGAGGAATTCGTCCGTCGCGTCGATGTATTTCAGATTGAAATGATAACGGTCCCTGTAGAGCTCGACGATCTTTTCGCTCTCGGAACTCCGCATCACGCCGTTGTTGATGTGAATGCAATACAGCTGTTCGCCGATCGCCCCGTGGAGCAGGACCGCGAGGACCGACGAATCGACTCCGCCGCTGAGCGCGCAGAGGACCTTCTCCTTTTTAACGGTCTCGCGGATCTCGTCGGTCTTCATCCGGATGATGGAACCGGAATCCCACCCGCCGGCGCAGCCGCAGATCCCGAACGCGAAATTCCGGAGTATTTCGACGCCGCGCGGCGTGTGCACGACTTCCGGGTGGAACTGCACGCCGAAGATCTTCCCTGCGGAGTCACGGACGGCGCAGATGGGGGAATTGTCCGAGCGGGCCAGCCGTTCAAACCCCTCCGGCAGTCTCGTCAGGGCGTCTCCGTGGCTCATCCATACCGGTGTCGTTGCGTTATCGAACCCGGCGAACAGGTCCCTGTTGTCGTCGATGGTCACGTCGGCCCTGCCGAACTCCCTGCGCGCCCCGGGGTCCACCGCCCCGCCTTTCTGGTACGCGATGATCTGGAGCCCGTAACAGATCCCCAGCACGGGGATGCCCAGCCCGAGGATCTCCGGATCGGGGAGCGGGGCGCCGTCATCATAGACGCTTGAGGGCCCCCCCGAGAAGATGATGCCGCGGGGTGCGAGGCGCCGTATCTCCGCCGCCGTCACGTCGAAGGCGCGGAGCTCGGAATAGACGCCGAGTTCCCTGACGCGGCGGGCGATCAGCTGTGAATATTGCGACCCGAAATCGAGAACGAGGATCAGTTCAGATGGATGCATGTCGAGTATGGTGCGATTCACTCCGTGACGGGGACGGGGTCCTGTGCATACGATTCAACCGGCGGGCAGCTGCAGACCAGGTTCTTGTCGCCGTACGCGTTGTTGATCCTCCCCACCGCGGGCCAGAATTTCCTCGCCCTGAGCCAGGGCGCCGGAAACGCCGCGCGTTCGCGCGTGTAGGGGTGTTTCCACTCGGAGGACATCACGGCCGCCGCGGTGTGGGGGGCGTTGCGGAGGACGTTGTCGTCGCGGTCGGCCTCTCCCCTCTCGATTTCCGCGATCTCATGGCGTATCGAGATGAGCGCGTCGCAGAACCTGTCCAGCTCCTCCCTGGGCTCGCTCTCCGTCGGTTCGATCATGAGCGTTCCCGGGACCGGGAAGGAGGTGGTGGGCGCGTGGAATCCGTAGTCCATCAGCCGCTTGGCGACGTCCTCGATCTCGATGCCCGCGCTCTGCTTGAATTGGCGGAAGTCGAGTATGAATTCATGGGCCACCCTGTTGCCGGGTCCGCGGTAGAGCACGCCATAGTGCTCCGACAGGCGTTCTGCCATGTAATTGGCGCTCAGGATGGCGATCCGCGTCGCGTTGGTCAGCCCCTCCCCCCCCATCAGGACGATGTACGCCCAGGAGACGACGAGGATGCCCGCGCTGCCCCAGGGGGCCGATGCGACCGCGCCCGTCATGCCCGGAGCCGGGGGGCCTGCGAGCGGGTGCGACGGAAGAAATTCCACGAGGTGCGGGGCCGCTCCGATCGGGCCGACGCCGGGCCCGCCGCCGCCGTGCGGTATGCAGAAGGTCTTGTGGAGGTTCAGGTGGCAGATGTCCGCCCCGAGTTCCGCCGGTGCGCAGAGGCCGACCTGGGCGTTCATGTTGGCGCCATCCATGTAGACCTGGCCGCCGTTTGCATGGACGATGTCGCAGATCGTCCTGATCCTCTCCTCGAACACGCCGTGCGTCGAGGGGTAGGTGACCATCAGCGCGGCCAGGTTCGGCGCGTGCTCCGCGGCCTTCCGGCTGAGGTCCCCGGTGTCGATCGAGCCGTCCCCGAGCGCCCTCACCACGACGACTTTCATGCCCGCCATTACGGCGCTGGCGGGGTTCGTGCCGTGCGCCGACGAGGGGATGAGGCAGACGTTGCGATGTCCCTCCCCGCGGGACTCGTGGTAGCTCCTGATGACGAGCAGGCCGGAGTATTCGCCCTGCGCCCCGGAGTTGGGCTGGAAGGAGAACGCGGCAAAGCCCGTGATCTGTTTGAGATACGATTCAAGTTCCGCGAAGAGGACCGCGTATCCCTCCGCCTGGTCCGCGGGCGCGAAGGGATGGATCCCGCAGAACTCCGGCCAGGTGACCGGCAGGAGTTCCGTCGTGGCGTTCAGTTTCATGGTGCAGGAGCCGAGCGGGATCATGCTCGACGTGAGGGAGAGGTCCCTCCCCTCCAGCATCCGGATGTACCTCAGCATTTCCGTTTCGCTCCGGTACGAATGGAACACGGGGTGGGTCATGAAAACCGATTCCCTCCGCATCGCGCCGGCGTAGGCGCCCGCGTTCGCCGGCAGCAGGCCGGCCGCCCCGGGGCACGATGCGCCGCCGGTCGCGAACACCCGGAGGAGGGTTTCGACCTCGGCCTCGTCGCTCACTTCATCGAGGGAGATCCCGAGCAGGCCGTCGCCGAACCACCGCACGTTGATCCGCCGTTCGAGGAGCGCCCGCCTGATCTCATCGCGCTTCGAGGCCTCCGTGGCGACGAGGAGCGTGTCGAAGAAGTGCCTGTGGAGGACGGTGTACCCGAGCTTCTGAAGTCCGGAGGCGAGCGCCGCGGTGAGAATATGCACACGGTTCGCGATGCGCCTCAGGCCCGCGGGCCCGTGATAGACGCCGTACATGCCGGCCATGATCGCCAGCAACGCCTGCGCCGTGCAGATGTTGGACGTGGCCTTCTCCCTCCTGATGTGCTGCTCCCGGGTCTGGAGGGCCATCCGCAGGGCCGGAGCGCCGTGCGTGTCGACCGAAACCCCGATGATCCTCCCCGGTACGAACCTCTTGAATTCTTCGCGGGTCGCGAAGTAGGCCGCGTGCGGCCCTCCGTATCCCATCGGGATGCCGAACCGCTGCGTGTTCCCGACCGCCGCGTCAGCACCGAATTCCGCCGGCGGCGTCAGCAGGACCAGGCTGAGCGGGTCGGCGGCGGCGACGACGAGGGCTCCGGCTCCGTGGGCCTTCCTGCAGAAGTCACGGTAGTCGTACACCGTCCCTTCGGTGCAGGGGTACTGCACGACGGCGCCGAAAAAGGACCCGTCGAACTGGAATGTTCTGTGGTCCCCCACGACCGGGATGAAACCGAGCGGTTTCGCCCGGGTCTGCAGGACCGCGATCGTCTGGGGGTGACATTTTTCGGAGATGAAGAATTTTGGCCCGCTCTGCGCGCCCCTGATGCTGTGGAACATCGAGATCGCCTCGGCGGCGGCCGTGGCCTCGTCCAGGAGCGAGGCGTTCGCGATCGGAAATCCTGTCAGGTCGATGACCATCGTCTGGAAATTGAGAAGCGCCTCGAGCCTCCCCTGCGAGATCTCGGACTGGTAGGGTGTGTACTGGGTGTACCATCCCGGGTTCTCGAGGATGTTCCTCTGGATCACCGCCGGGGTGAGGGTATCGTTGTACCCCATCCCGATCAGGGACCGGAAGAGCCGGTTCTTCCCTGCGATCGAGCGCATTGTACGGAGCACTTCTTCCTCGGATGCGGGCGGGAACGAGAGGGAGCCGGAGGCCCTGATCCCGCGGGGGATCACGCCATCGACGAATTCGTCGAGCGATGCGGCGCCGACGCGTTCGAGCATGCCGGAAATGCGGTCCCGGTCGGGGCCGATGTGACGGCGCTCGAAGGAGTCCCGGGGAAATGGATCGAGGGCGGGGATTCTGACTTGTTCAGCCACGGTACACATCCTTTCAGGGAATCACACCATTGTCGCGGGCCGTCCGGGGTGGAGGTCCGCCGGGGAACGATCTTACTTGCCGACCAGTGCCCTGTACGCCGCGTCGTCGAGCAGCGAGGCCACCTCGTTCTTGTCGGCCATCCTGATCCTGATCATCCAGCCCTTCCCGTACGGTTCCTTGTTGACGAGTTCGCTGTTCTTTTCCAGCTCGGGATTGACTTCGACGACCTCACCCGTGAGAGGGGCATACAGGTCGGAAACCGCCTTGACGGCCTCGATCGTGCCCATGCTCTCCCCGCGTTTGATTTTTTTCCCCCTGGCGGGAAGTTCCACGAACACGATGTCGCCCAGTTCACCCTGCGCATAGTCGGTGATGCCGACGACGCCGGTGTCGCCGTTGATGCGAACCCACTCGTGGTCCCTGGTATAGCGAATATCCTTCGGAAATTCCATGCTGTTCTCTTTTATGTCTTGTAGTGGTGCTCGATGAAACCCGTATCGTACCGCCCGGCGATGAACACATCGTTGTTCATCACCTCCCGGTGGAACGGGATGGTGGTATGCACTCCTTCGATGGTGAACTCCTCAAGCGCGCTCTTCATTTTCCTGATGGCTTCTTCCCTGGACGGAGCGTACACGATCAGTTTCGCGATCAGGGAGTCGTAGTACGGCGGGATGTGATATCCCGCGTAACAGTGCGTGTCGCACCGGACATTGAATCCGCCCGGGAGGTGAAAACTCCTGATTTCGCCCGGGGAGGGGCGGAATCCATGGGCCGGGTCCTCGGCGTTGATGCGGCATTCCATCGCGTGCCCGTGCGGCTTGTAGATTTTCTTCCTGAGACGCTCGCCCGCGGCGACCTGAAGCTGGAGTTTGATCAGGTCCAACCCCGTCACCAGTTCGGTCACCGGGTGTTCGACCTGGATCCGGGTGTTCATTTCCATAAAATAAAAATTTTTATCCTTATCGACAAGGAACTCGATTGTTCCGGCGCCCTCGTAGTTCACTCCCTTCGCTCCCTTGATCGCGGCCGCCCCCATCTTCTCGCGGAGCTCGTCGTCGACGATCGGCGAGGGCGACTCCTCGATCAGTTTCTGGTGCCTCCGCTGAATGGTGCAGTCGCGCTCGTTCAGGTGGATCACGTTCCCGTATCGGTCGCCGAAGACCTGGACCTCGATGTGGCGCGGCTGCTCGATGAATTTTTCGATGTAGAGATCGGCGTTTCCAAACGCGGCGCCTGCCTCGCCGGATGCCATCTGGAAGGCTTTTTCCAGATCATCGGGTCCGGAGACCACCCTCATCCCCTTGCCGCCCCCGCCGGCGGTGGCCTTGATCATCACCGGGTAGCCGATCGTCTGCGCGATCTCGAGCCCCGCCTTCGCGTCTTTGAGGATCCCTTCGCTCCCGGGCACCACCGGGACACCGGCCTTCTTCATCGTTTCCTTGGCCAGGGCCTTGTCGCCCATCGCGCTGATCGATTCGGGGGAGGGGCCGATGAACTTCAAACCGGAGGACTGGCAAATCTCGGCAAACTGCGCTCGCTCCGAGAGGAAGCCGTACCCGGGGTGGATGGCGTCGGCGTTGGTGATCTCGGCGGCCGCGATGATGCGTGGGATGTGGAGGTAGCTGTCCCGGCTCGGCGGCGGGCCGATGCAGACGGCCTCGTCGGCAAACCGCACGTGGAGGGAATCACGGTCGGCCTCGGAATAGACGGCCACGGTCTTCACTCCGAGTTCTCGGCAGACGCGGATGACGCGGAGCGCGATTTCTCCGCGGTTGGCGATCAGGACTTTATTGAACACGGTCGGTCGGGAGTTGCCTGTCGGTGTGTGGGTATCGGCCGCCTACGCCGGCTCGATG
>DATDQD010000058.1:0-8972 GCA_035292425.1 Bacteroidota bacterium | reverse complement strand
TGGTAGATCGCCCCGCCGCCGTCCAGGAGGTGCCTGTTGGTGGCGAGGAGCGTTTCGGGTTTGCCGCAGTCGTACCAGCCCTCCACGGGGAACGTCGTGATCGTTTCCCCTTCGGCCCGCATGGTCTCGAGCGCGTCGGTGAGCTGGTACTCACCCTTGGTCCTGATCTCCTTCCGCATGATGGTGTCGATCGCGGCGAGCAGTTTTGCCGGGTTGGCGATCCAGTAGAGGCCGACGATGGCGTAGTTGCTCGTGGGGTGCTCCGGCTTCTCGACGAGCCTCGTCACCACGCCGTCCTTCATCTCCGCGATGCCGAACCTCCTCGGGTCCTCGACGTGCTTCACCCCGATCGAGGTCTTCCGGCCGGCGATGACCGGCCCGAGGTCCACGTCGAAAATCGTGTCGCCGAGGATGATCAGAAGCGGATCACCGGAGATGGTGTGGCGGGCGATGTGGATCGCGTGGGCGAGACCCTTCCGTTCCTCCTGCTCGACGAAGTCGACCTTGATGTCGTAGTTCGACCGGACATAATCGCAGACCTGGTCGCCGAAGTAACCCACGATGAGGGTCGCCTCCGTGAACCCGTCGCGGATGATCTTGTCCAGGATGTGACCAAGAACCGGTTTTCCCGCGACGTTCAGCAGGACCTTCGGCAGAGTGTATGTGTGGGGCCGCAGCCGGCTGCCGAAACCGGCCACGGGGATAATTGCGCGCATCGGTCTAAAAAAATGGGAAAAGACTTAAAAATATAAGACAATTCCGCGTTCCAAACAAGGAATCGGGGGTTATTACATCCGGAGGTTGGATGCCGGGAGGGTCGGGGGTTTCGTCGATAATCGCGGATGTCCCGCGATCAGGGACAGGACGGCTCCGGGGCGGGTTTCGCGGAACCGGTCAGGTCCTGCTTCCGGCTCAGGATCCAGTTTTTCTTTACCATTCCGAATAATTCCACATACAGGCCGACGAACAATATCCTCGCCCCGATCTTTTCCTTGAACCGGACCGCCGGCCGGTTGAAATAATCGGTGTAACTGTAGAGCAATTCACGCCCCGAGGAATTCAGGAATTCGTGGCATTTCGTCCGGAGGTATGGTGCGAGGTCATGTCCCCGGTACTGAGGCGGTGTTTCCATCCGATAGAGATACGCCTCGTTGTCTCCGAGGGGCCTCCGACAGGGGGGGAAATGTATTTCCCGGGTATTACACCAGGAGGCGGCGACGATCTCGTGCCCCCGTCGGAGGGCAAAACACCGGCGACCCCGCGTGAAGTCCTCCTGGATTTCCTTCCTCAGGTCGGCGTTCGGATTGAGGTCGGCGATCCCGTCCGCATCCCCGATGCCCGCTTCGAAAAACTCGAAATCTTCGAAGCGGCGGTCAGTGACGGGAGTAACCTCGGGGGGCAGGAGCTCCTGGTAAAAATAGTACGGCTCGATCACGATTCCCGCCGATGTAAAGAGCTGCAGGATTTTATGGAACAGCAACCCGTTCGCCAGAGACTTTCGATATCGTTGAATGCGGCCCATCGGGGGGATCCTTGCCGGGAATGGCGCTGACGGCATCTTACGGCGTCATCAGGAGCTCGCGTACTTCCCGGCGGGTGTATGGCTCCCGTCCCAGCGCGCGCGCGATCTTCAATGTCCTCTCGACAAGTTCACGGTTGGTCGCAAGCCGCGTCCGCTCCTCGTCGTACCAGATATTATCCTCGAGTCCCACCCGCACCCCCCCGCCGTCGACAAGCGAGGCCGCGTTGGCCCACAACTGCGCATTGCCCACGCCGCCTGCCGACCAGATCGAGCCGGGAGGCAGGTCGTTGACCATCAGGCCGAGGTTCAGCATCGTCGCCTGGGCGCAGGCGATGTTCCCGAGGATGAGATTGAAATAGTATGGCGGTTTGATCAGGTCCTTGCCGATGAGGTAGCGGGCGTAATTGATCATGCCGAGATCGAAGGCCTCCAGTTCCGGCATGATCCCCCGTTCGAGCATCGCCGCCGCGAGGTCCTGGATCATCTGCGGGCTGTTGATGCTCGCCTGCCTGTTGAAGTTCAGCGAACTCAGCGTGAGGCTCCCGAAGTCGGGCTTGAGGTCGCCCGTCAGCTGGAGGACCTCCGATCTCTTTTCGAACTCGGAAAAATCACGTCCGCTGAGCGAGGCGCAGATCACCAGGTCGGGAGCCGCCCTGCGGATCGGTCCGATGATCTTCGCGTAAATCTCCTTGCGGTACGCGGGCACGCCGGTCGTTTCGTCCCGCGCGTGCAGGTGGACCATGTTGACCCCAATCCCAACCACCTCTAGGACCTGTTCGATGATCTCGTCCGGTTGTTCGGGAACGAACGGGGTCATCTTTTTGGTGGGGATCATCCCCGTCGGCGTGAAGTTGAGTATGAATTTCCTGTTCATGGTGCAGAGTTTGGCGAACAGTTTTCGTCGAATTTCGGAGTTAATGTAGGAAAAGAATCGAAAGAAAAAAAACGGGGAACGCGGACTATCCGGATGGTTCGCTGTCCGCGGCGCGGAGGAGATGTGCCTCCGAACAGTCCGGTCGACGTCGCCGGCCGGGGGCTGAATCGGAATTCTTGCATCTATTATAACTTGAAATATCGCAAAAAATGACGCCCGTTTCTCCGCGAGTGAGACGCACGTCACGTTCTTGTTGACCCTCTCGTTCCTTTCGCTTTTCTTGTCCGTGAATGTCTAAGTCCGGCCCGTGCCGTCGGAAATTTTCGCGGACGGGAAAAAGTTCTTTCATCTGAGGAAAATTTAATGCATATTATTTTCCGTTCGGGGGTATCATCGGAGGGTTCTCAAATGTCTGCATCACGCTCGAAGCCGGGACGCGGGTATCTCGCGTCCTTGCTGGTCCTATTGTTCCTGTTTCCCGCCGCTTCAACCGCTCAATCGAGAGTTGAATACAAGGGCGTTCCGCTTTTCATGAGCGGCGCAAACGTCGCCTGGGTAAGTTTCGCAAACGATATCGGCCCGGGATCCACCAATTTCACCACTTTTCAACGCTATTTCGATTCGGTCCACGCCGCAGGCGGGAACGTGATGCGGCTCTGGCTGCACACGAACGGCGCCACGACTCCTGCGTTCGGAACCGACGGCAAGGTGACCGGACCGGGGACCAACACGATCTCCGATCTCCGGCAGATTCTCGACCTCGCCGATGCACGGGACGTCGGGCTGGTGCTCTGCCTCTGGTCGTTCGACATGTTGCGCGAGTCGTTTGGAACGACGATCACCGACCGATCACTTCTCATGCTCACCGACAGCAGCGCCCGGGCCGCGTACATCCAGAACGCCCTCGTGCCGATGGTTTCGGCGCTCGCGGGGCATCCGGGTATCGTCTCCTGGGAGGTGTTCAACGAGGCGGAAGGGATGAGCAACGAACACGGTTGGAGCGGGATCCGCCGCGTATCCATGCGGAACATCCAGATATTCGTGAACCAGGTGGCCGGGGCGATCCACAGGGCAGATCCCACGGCCCGGGTCACGACGGGCGCGTGGGCCTTCATCGCGATGTCCGATGTGACCACGCTCTCCGCCGCGGCGGAACCCGGGGCGACACCCGGGACCATGTCTCTTGCCGAGAGGGCAAGGATCGAAGCCGAATTCAACGAGCGTTACAATCTGCCCCTGTCCGCCGACGAGATTCTCTCGAATTTTTCAGTGGCCGCCAATATTAATTATTACCGCGACGACCGGCTGATCGAAGCCGGCGGCGACCCCGACGGAGCGCTCGATTTTTACACGGTCCATTATTATGACTGGGCGGGGACGGCGCTCTCTCCCTTCCACTACCCCTACTCCCACTGGAACCTGACAAAACCCCTCATGGTGGCCGAATTTTATCTCAACACCGTGTTCGGGATCGCCTACCAGGATCTCTACCGTGTGCTCTTCGAGACCGGGTACTCCGGCGCGCTCAGCTGGCAGTGGATCAACAACACCCAGCAGACGCGCACAAAAGAGATCATGAGGGACCTCTACGCCGATTATCCCGGCGATCTCATCGTCGACCAGGTTCCGGGGACGATTTTCACTTTCAAGGCGACGCCCTCCGAGGTTCAGGCCGGGCAGCCCTGCACGCTCTCCTGGAGCGCGGCGTGGAGCTCAGTGGTCACGTTGAACGGCGTACCGGTCTCAACCACCGGCGACACGACGGTGGTCCCGACCGCCACCACCCAGTACGTCCTGGAAGCGGACGGGACGGTGAATACATCGTCAACGGTCACGGTCACGATGATCGTGAGCGACGTCTCGGAATCGGCCCCGGGCATTCCGGCTGATTTCTCCCTGGAACAGAATTACCCCAATCCCTTCAATCCGTCAACGACGATCGGGTTCGCGATTCCCGCGAGGAGCGAGGTCGCCATCACGATCCACAACATCCTGGGGCAGGAAGTCGCGCGGTTGTATTCGGGGTGGCTGGATGCCGGGTATTATTCGACGGTGTGGAATGCGGATGCTCCGACCGGCCTCTATTTCTGCCGGATGACGGCAGAATCGGATGAACGGCCGTCGGCGCGGCGCGACCTGGTCGTCAGGATGGCGCTCGTCCGCTAAGGGGATCGGTAGAAATTCGGGGAGGCTTGTACAGCACGCCGGCCGTCGGACCATCGACGGCGGATGTGCCCCCAACCGGATTCGAACCGGTGTTACAAGCTTGAAAAGCTCGTGTCCTAGGCCTCTAGACGATGGGGGCCCGCGAAAAAATCGTAAAATCCGCTGACCGGATCGGTCCGGGGACTCGCGTTTTCACTCGACGATCGATGGAACTGCGCCGCCGGAGATGAGGGTTTTTTCACATCTGCCGGGGTACGCCGGGGGTGTCCAGTGGGACTTGAACCCACGACCTCCAGGGCCACAACCTGGCGTTCTAACCAGCTGAACTATGGACACCAGGAAATTGAAGTCCAAAAGATACCAAAAATCCCCGCTATAATCAAGGATTTCGGAATAAACGGCCCACACGTCCTTCCGGAACCCCCGACGCGGATCAACCCCCTCAGAGTCCGCCCGCCACAGATTGCTATTGATTAAATTCGTACCTTCCATCAGGCGTTTTTCCATCTTTCCGGGAAGGGCCAACGTTGAACAGGTGTCGTAAAGACAGCATCTGCCGGACGGTCTCCTCTTGCGTCGACTCCCCGATCTCCAACGATCACACTGCATGCCTGGAGTGGTCGTGTCCCTAAAATATCTTCTCAGGTTGATGCTGCCCTCCCTCATGGCGGCGATGCTGTGTCTGCACGCTCCCGCGCAGGACGGCTGGGAATATCGGGCCTCCACCCATTTGATTCCGTCGACCTGGGCTGTCACGTCCGTCGGTTCCCGTTTCGCCTGTGCAGTCGGATACCGCGGAAACGTCCTCTGCTCTACGGACAGGGGTGCCACCTGGATACATCGTTGGACCGGTATCGGTGAGACGCTGACCGCAATCAGTTTCTCCGACCCGGCTACCGGCACGGCCGTCGGTTTTTACGGCGTGATCCTCCGGACGACAGACGCCGGGAGGACCTGGGAACGGCAGACGAACGGCCCGTTCACGTCAACCGTGCATTTCGAGGACGTCGCGTTCGTCGATCGCGATCATGGCGTCGTCGTCGGAAAAGGCGGGGATTTGTACCGGACCGCGGATGGCGGCGCGTCGTGGTCGGCCTACTCCATTCCCGGTGTCACCTCCTCACTCAACGCCGTCTCGCTCAGGGGCAATACTGCGATGGCGGTGGGAGACTTTGGAATCATCGTCTATTCTTCCGACGGGGGGGTCACCTGGACGACCCGGGTAAGCGGAGGGGGATCCGGGCTCAGGGATACCTGGGTGATGGACAGCGCCCGGGCCCTTGCAGTGGGTCAGGGGGTCGTCCTCGGCACGACGAATGCAGGGGTCACCTGGGACACCCTGCCGGGCGGAGAGACCGGCGACTGGACAACGATTTTTTTCATCGATTCGCTCAGGGGTTACACCGGATCATTCAATGGAAAGATTCTCCGCACGACCGACGGGGGGCTGGGCTGGTCATTGCATGCCTCCACGCCCCGGGAAATCATGGATTTTACGTTCTTCGACCCGGACACCGGAATCGTGACCACGGGATCGGACCGACCTTTCACTACGAACGACGGCGGGGTGAACTGGGGAAACTCAGTCCTGTTCGGAGTCTCGTTTCAGGGAGTTTCGTCCATTGGAGACAGCGCCGCAATTGTCGTCGGGCAGGGGGGATTGATCATCCGGACGACCGATGCGGCGAGCAGTTGGACAACGTTGTCGGGCGGAACGTCTCTCGATCTGTTCGGGATAGACTGCCTCGATCCGGGGAATTGCACCGTGGTCGGCGATTCGGGAGTCATCCTTCGCACGACGGACGGGGGAACAACCTGGGTTCCACAGCCGAGCGGTTCTCCGCAGGCATTACGGGGAGTGTCCCTCGTGACGCAAAATACAGCGTGGATTGTGGGAGACAGCGGAACGATCCTTCGAACCACTGACGGCGGTGCGAATTGGGCGCCGCGATCGAGCGGCGTGGGATACGATCTCCACGATGTGTCCTTCGCCGACTCATTGAACGGGATTATTGCGGGAGATTCCGTCGCGCGGCGGACGGTGACGGGGGGCTCGTCATGGCAGTCGATCGCGCCTTCCCCCATCCTTCAATACCGGGCTGTTTCGTATCCCACGCCGACCGACGGCATCGTGGGTGGATTTTACGGCCCGGCCGGTCCGCCGGGCCACACGGCATTCATCCATAGCACGACTGATCAGGGGCAGACATGGCGGTTTTCGTCCGGCGTCGTTTCACCGGGAGAAATTCTCTCTCTTTCCGCTCCCGACCCCGCGCATCTGTTCGCCGGCGGCGCCGACGGAAGAATCTATCGCTCGATCAACGGCGGCGTGTACTGGTTGCTCCAACGCACGATCAACGGCTCCCTCCTCCGGGGAATCTCGATGTTCGATTCGCTCCATGGTTTCGCCGTGGGCGACGAGGAAACCGTCCACTACACGGCAGATGGGGGCGTCTACATTGCTCCTCCGTTTCCATCATACCCCATATCCGGCACTACGCTGGGGAGGCCGTGGCCGTTGATCATGACGTGGCAATTCTATTCTTCCGATGTGCTCTCCTGCAGGCTGCAGTTGTCCACCGAGGATGCGTTTCAGACGGGGATCATCCTTGACACCACACTCGCCGGCGCTCCGACCGCGCTCCTGGCTCCCGTCCTTGCTTACAGTACCAGTTATTACTGGAGAATGAAGGCCGAGACGTCCAGGGGATACAGCCGGTGGTCCCCGGCCGCCTTTTTCATCACGGGAGGATATACGCAGTATACCGTCAGGAGTATCCAGCAGCCTCGGAATGACGGATATCTTCCCATCTACCTCGCCTATGCCGATTCGAACCAGAACTCCAATCCGGGATATTTCTGGTTTCAGTCCACCCCCGTCAACCCGGCAGATACGATCCGGCTGATCGCGGTCTGCGCGATCCCGCCGGGGGAATTACGAACCGGCGCCGCAGGCGGAATGGTTGTCTATGATACAGACACGAACCTGCAATCGTGGCGCGGGATCATGGCGGAGATCGATTCCTCGGGCGCAGACGGATTTACCGGCATTCAGCCGGGGGACAGCCTTTTACTGGTCGGAACGGTCGTGGAAACTCCGCACCCTTCCATGAACAGCACGACGCTCTTCAGGGCGACCTCGGCCCAGGTCCTCGGATCGGCCGCCCCGCCGGGGGCTGTTCCCGCGTCCGTCTCCGATTTTTATTTCAACTCCTATCCGCAGGGCCTCGTGAGGTACAGCCGGGGCGAACAGTACGAGGGGATGCTGGTGGAGCTCTACGACCTCGTGGTCGCGTCGGCGCCCGACACTTCCTCCGGCACCCTGACGATGCTCGACGGAGCCGGCAATTCCATCTCCATGCTCGATGCCTCCCGGTGGTTCACCATGAGAAGTCACCGCGACCCGGCCTCGCTCTATACTCCACCGGCTCCGGGAACCCACGTCAGTACAATCAGGGGCGTGATTACGACCCTCGCCGGGAGCGGGAACGACCGGGGGTATTGCATCGCTCCGGTGTATCCCGCCGACATGACCTACGGTGCCCCCCGGAGCGGACTCATCCAGGGGGAGATTTTCGAGGACGTCAATAACGATAGCGTGAGAAACGGGGGAGACGTCCGGGCGGGACGCCGGCTGGTATTCCTTTCAGGGAAGGCGTCGCTGACGGCCTTGACGGGGACTTTTGGGAGGTTCCAGTTCGACCGGCTCGATTCGGGATTATATATTGTGTCGACCGAGGAAAGACCGGGCTGGGTGTTTACCACCCCGGGCACGGGGACCCGTGCGGTCGCCCTCGCGGAAAGCGGGGCGTCGTACGGCAACGACATCGGGATCTACTACCGGGCAGGATTCATCGGGGGCATGGTCTTCGACGATCGGGACGGGAACGGGACCAGGGATCCGGGCGAGCCCGGGATCCCCGGAAGGGAGATCCGTCTGACGGGCGGCGCCATCGGGAGCACGGTGACAGACGGCGCGGGAATGTACCGGTTCGATAAACTTCCAAACGGATCGTTTACGCTCGAAACCGCTGATCAATTGTTCTGGTATCGGACATATCCATCCTCCCCGTCCGGCCAGCATGTCACGCTCTCCACTGCAGATCAGGTCGCCGATGAGACCGATTTTGGTTTTTCCTATCGGGTAAAATTACGACTGAGGCTCAATGTCAGGGACAATATCTCCCTCATCAACAAGGATATCTGGTGGGGTATCCGTCCAGGCGCGACGTTCGGAATGTGGCAGGCAGACCCCGGTGCGACGCTCACCGACACGCTCGAGGGAGAATTTGAGATACCGCCGAGATCATTCGCGCAAATCGTCCGCATCTTTGACGCGCGGTTCCAGGATCCCCACTACCCCGTCGAGGAGGCGAGTCCCCGTTTCGGCGAGGGCGGTTGGACCGATAT
>DATDQD010000057.1:0-4383 GCA_035292425.1 Bacteroidota bacterium | reverse complement strand
GGCCACCCGACTCGGGCTGGAGTCGGACGGATAAACATTATTGATGAGTTGGAACAGGCGATCGCCATGGCCGGTGAACCCGTGGCCTTCGGCGACACAGAATCCCGAGCACCCGATGACGGAGGAGAGCGTGTCCCAGTAGGTCCCGCCGTTCGCACTTCGGGCGACCGCGAGTGAATTATGGGCCACAAGATCGGAATCGACGAGGATGGAGGTTGCCGTGAGGTAGGGAGACCCCCCTGCGACGCCAAAGGAGAATCCCTGGGGGGTGACCCATCCTCCTCCGGAACCCGAACTCAGGCCTATTTCGCGTGGAGCATCGAATGAGCTCCCCTCGTCGGCGCTCCGTGCGTATTCGGCGCCGCCGTATATACTCGTTCCGCCCCCCCAGAAGAGGTGGACCGTATCGCCGGATGTGAAAATCTCCGGGACCATGTCCTCGAGCGTGTCGGACGTGATCTGTTTGACCGAATCCCAGGTGACGACGACGTCCGAAACCCGGGATGGAGTCTGCGCATTGATCGTCGGTTGTCCCGGGATGACGAGAAAAAACGCGGCTGAGAATGCGGCAAGACGTTTCATATGGTCCTTCCTTTCTATGCCGAAACGATCGACATTCCTGGAATCAGCCCGACCGGAGGGAGAACAAGCGCGGTGATGGAGGAATATACGCCAGTTTTTTTTCAGTTTCAAGACGGTCGTCGACCGCCGGTCCGCGCGAACCTCAATCCCGGAGTCGGGCGCCCAGATACTCCCGTATCGCGTACTGCGCACGGACTTCGGGCGCGCCTTTGCGGTATTTGTTGTCCTGAGCCTTATTGATGGTCCGCGCCTTCACCGTGTCCTTCAGCTGGATGTCGATGATGGCGCGGATTTTCTTTTTAATCTCCGGATCGTACACCGGGAAGGCCGCCTCGATCCGGTGGGAGAGGTTCCGGTTCATCCAGTCGGCCGAGGAGAGGTACACCTGTTCGTCCCCCCCGTTATGGAACATGTACACGCGGGCATGCTCCAGGAACCGGTCCACGATGCTCACCACCTCGATGTTCTTCCCCGGACCCTTCGCCGACGGCACGAGGCAGCAGATGCCCCGCACGATCAGCGAAATTTTCACCCCCGCCTCACCCGCCTCGTAGAGCCGCGCGATGATCTTCCTGTCCTCGAGGCTGTTCATCTTGGCGACGATCGACGCTTCCTTCCCCTCCGCCGCGTTCCGTATTTCGCGGTCGATCAGCTCATCGAGCCGGTCGCGCATCGCGTAGGGCGAGACGAGAAGATGTCCGAATTCGCCCTGCTGCTTCCGCCGCTCGAGTATGTTGAAGACTTTCTGCATCTCGTCGGTGATCCGCGGGTCGGCGGTGAACAGACCGAAGTCGGTGTACTGCCTGGCCGCGTTCTCGTTGAAATTCCCCGTGGCGAGGTATCCGTATCCCACCGGCGTGTCGTGCTCGCGCCTTGACACCAGGCAGAGCTTCGCGTGGACCTTGAGGCCCGGGAAGCTGTAAAAAATTCTCGCGCCCGCCTTCTGCAGCTCCTCCGCCCAGTAGAAATTGGATTCCTCGTCGAACCGGGCCTTCACTTCGACGAACGCGGTCACCGACTTGCCGGCCCGCGCCGCCCGGATGAGCTGGAGAACCACCTTCGAGTCCCTCGCGACACGGTAAAGGGTGATCTCAATGGCGGTCACGGCCGTGTCGTCGGCCGCCTCCCGCAGGAAATCCACCACCGTCATGTAGGAGTGATAGGGGTAGTAGAGCAGAATGTCGCGGCGGCGGATCGCCGCCATCAGGGAACCTGCCGGTGGTTTAACCGGTTTTGGTTCGCCCGATGTTTCCGCGCCGGGCGGAGCGGGGCCGGCGGCCTCCGGAACCCTGTCCGCGGGCGGGATATCATCGGGGGGCGTGTATCCCTCGATCCCCGGGTCCACCGTCTCCCACGGCTCGAACATCAGCTTCGGCCCGATGGGATTCGGGAAATCGAAGAAGTGGTGAAAATTGTGGTATCGCCCGCCGGGGACGAGATCGTCCTGGAAATGGAAGAAGTTCACCAGCACCGAGAGCGTCTTTTTCGAGAGGTCCTGGTCGTACAGGAGACGCGAGGGGAGGCCCTCTTTTCGTTTCCCGATCGCCTTCCTGATCTTTTCGACCAGATCGCCGGAGAATTCATCGTCGATGTAGAGCTCGGCGTCGCGCGAGAGCTTCACCGCGCGGGCGCCCTTCACCTCGTGCTGGGGGAAGAACTCCGGGAGCCCGGCGCGGACCACGTCGTCGAGAAACATGACGCAGTGCAGTTTCCCGTCGTACGGAAGTTCGTAGAACCGGCCGAGAGGCCCGACCGGAATTTCCATCAGGACGAACTGCGTGGAGTCGTCTTCAGGGGTCTTCTCCGGCGTATCGACCGCGGGTTTCTTCAACAGCCGTATGACGAGGTAGAGCGCGCGGTTCTCCAGGAACGGGGATTCCCTGCCGGGAATGAGAAAAACGGGATGGAGGTGGGGGGCCACGGTTTCGTGGAAATACTTCAGGACCTCCGCGCGCCGGTCCGGGTTCAGCTCCGTATCGTTCACGATCGCGATGCGATTTCGCCGCAATTCACGCCGGATCGAGTTCCGGAAGATGTCCCCGAACTCTTCCTGCTGGAGGGTCACGACCTTCCGGATCCGGGTGAGGACTTCCTGCGGGTCGAAATCGAGTTTTTTCGCCGTCTTCTTTTTCAGTTCGAGGAGGGCGCGCTGGGAGGGAACGCGCACCCGGAAAAATTCGTCGAGGTTGGAGGAATAGATGGCAAGAAATTTAATGCGCTCGTAGAGCGGGTTCCGCCGATCGGCAGCCTCCTGCAGGACCCGGTGGTTGAACGAAAGCCAGCTCAGGTCCCGGTGCTTCAGGACGAGGTTCTTTTCTTTCATCTGGGGTATCGGGCTCGGGGCGACGTTGTTTGTTTATGCATGAATTCTACTCAATCGGGTGGGGAAATGCAAAACCGGGCCACGGTTCCGGCCCGGGTGTCCCGTTTGACCTGAGAGTATAAATTCCTATCTTTACATCATCATATCCGGCACTTTAAGAAAACGTTACGATCTGATGGCAGAACAGAACCAGATTCTCGAAAAGGCCTCCGCCTTCGTCCACGACGTCCTGACCACCAGGTCCCCCGACTGGGCAATTTACCACAGTTACGAGCATACCGCGGAGACGGTGGAAGCCGCCCGGGAGATCGCCGAAGGATCGAAACTCGACAGGGCCGAAACGGAGATCGTCCTGCTAGCCGCATGGTTCCACGACACGGGGTACACCGAAAAAGCCGAAGGCCACGAAGAATGCAGCGCGGTGTTCGCCAGGGAGTTTCTCGCCGGCAACGGCTATCCCGACGATAAGACCGAGACCGTCGTCCGCTGCATCCTCGCGACAGAAATCCCGCACAACCCGTCCGACATCCTCGAGCAGGTGATCTGCGACGCCGACATGGCGCACATCGGGAGGAAGCGCTTCTTCGAGAAGAACGAACTGATCCGGATGGAAATGGAGCGCCGGGACGGGAAACCGATGACCGATGCGGAGTGGCTCGCGATCTGCACGAATTTCGTCGCGTCCCAGCGTTTCCACACGAAGTATGCCCGCGAGGAATTCCAGGACCGGAAGACGAAAAACCTCCTCAGGCTTCAGGAGATGAACCGCGCGACGCATGCCGCCGAGGCGAAGTCTTCAGGAAAAAAGGAGGAGCGGGAAGAGCTCCTGAAGAACAAGCTCGACAAGGCGTCCCGGCCGGAACGGGGGATCGAAACGATCTTCCGCGTGGTGCCGAAGAACCATCTCGACCTCACGGCCATGGCCGACTCGAAGGCCCACATGATGATCGGCAATAATTCCATCATTATCTCCCTCGTGGTGGGCCTGCTCTTCAGCAAGATCGACTCCAACCCGCACCTGATCATCCCCATCGCGATCCTCTTCGCGGTCAGCCTCACGGCCATTATTTTCGCGGTGCTGGCGACGCGTCCGAAGGTGACGGAGGGAAAATTCACGAAAGAGGACATTTACCAGAAGAAGGCCAACCTCCTCTTTTTCGGCAACTTCCACAAGATGACACTGGAAGATTTTGAATGGGGGATGAACGAGATGATGAAGGACCGCGACTACCTCTACGGCAGCATGATCCGCGACCTCCATTCGCTCGGGCAGGTCTTGGCCGTGAAATACCGCTACTTGCGGATATCGTTCAACGTGTTCATGTACGGGTTCATCCTGGCGGTGATCGCGTTCCTCATCGCCGTACTCTCGAACCCGACCAACCTCTCGTAAGTCCGCATCCTTCAACTTTCGCGTGAAGATCCTCTACCTCGCCCGCCACGCAAAATCGAGCTGGGACGACTACTCCATCAGGGAT
>DATDQD010000056.1:0-21790 GCA_035292425.1 Bacteroidota bacterium | reverse complement strand
CGTTGAACGCCCGCGGTTTGGCGTCAGCTTGAGCGATTTGTTAGAATTGCGCGTTGAATCAGGCAGTATCGTGATTACTTGAGTTTGACCAAAGAACGATTCCCCATTCGTGTGAGTGATTTGAACTATGAAACGTTGCTTTGATGAATCCGATGGATTCTCACCGATTCGGATAAAGGCATCCTTGCTTGCACCGGGCCGCAGTGTATCTATTGCAGCCAGAGGAATGTTGACCTCCCGATATGGAACGTCTATGTACTGAATGGATAATATATCATTAAGGGTGTCGCCAGATAAATGGGTAGCGTTATAATCGTAGACTGAGGTTACGGTAATACTTGAGATAGAATCTATGGAATATGGTATCAGTGGAGAACAAGCATATAAAGAAAATGTCCCGTGTGTATTCTGGGAATAGAGATAATCGACATCCGTTAGCAGTCTGATTGAAATTCCCTGATAACTGTATGATCCCGTTGTATCAAGATACAATCCAGTAAAATATCCTGGCGTGGAGAAATAAATCTGATATCCGCGAACATCGTATTTACTGGGAAATGGACCACAGGTATCTGGTTCTTCGCAGGCAATCGGGAGAATGAGCATGGCTACAATAACAAAAAGATGGTATCGCTTCAACATCGGATAAACCTTCCGGTCATCTTCAGGCTTAAATCAATTCCACCAGCGCAATTCTAACGGCAGAGCTAAGCCGCGCCAAATGCTCTCGCGGGCTCTCTCCCATGGTACATCCTTTATTCGTGAGTTGCTCTTGAATCACCAACCAACCTTTTTAGCTGAGTGCCCGCGATTTGGCGTCGGCTTGAGTGAGTTGTTAGGTACGCGCGGGTACAATCTCAATCCTACGTCTTGACGCGGAGCGAGCTCTAATAGACCAATTGATTTGCGAGCGGAGCTTCGATTGCCATTGGTATGTACCTGCCCATTAGAAGCGGGATGCCTGTCGTTGTTCGATACTTCGCTCATTGCGCTCGCACGTCTTCGATGCCGACTACCAAAGGATTTCAGGTTTCCTCCTGGACGAGCCACACTTCCCGACCCACCCGCGATGATCGGGGTTAACCACCCTCTACTCGTTACCGCGAGAGCAGAACCACGTAATTCCACCGCCCCTTTTGATTTCCGTTTCAAACCCACGGCAGTTAAACTTCTTCATAACCATACTGTGAATTACAACTCCTCGCTTGATCGATGAAATAAGCGCGACCTAACAATTATTATATTTATCCACCCTACGGTTTACGCCCCTCCTGGGTGTAAATGTAAGAACGCTCCCAAAGAAATGATGGCCCCTCGCAAATGATAGTCAATTACAGGGATGGAGTCAATCAAGCCCGGCTGGACGGGGTGATAGGCTGATCAATGTTGGCCAGAACGGTGAAATCAGAGGGAATCGAGGGGGCTCCGGATCCCCGCCGGTCCCCGGTTGAGGACGTGGGTGTAGATCATCGTCGTATTCAGGTCGCTGTGCCCCAGGAGCTCCTGAACGGTCCGGATGTCGTACCCGGCCTCGAGCAGGTGTGTGGCGAACGAATGCCGGAAGGTATGGCAGCTCGCCCGCTTCGTCAGGCCCGCCCTGGTGACGGCCTCCTTAACGGCCCGCTGGACCAGCGATTCGTCGATATGGTGCCGGCCCTCTTCGCGAGTCTGGGGATTTCGCCAGCGCCGCTCCTGGGGAAACACCCACTGCCACTGCCACGAGCGGGGGGCGTTGGTGTATTTCCGGTCCAGCGCCTCGGGAAGCTCCACCTTTCCCCAGCCGTCGTTCAGGTCCTTGTCGTGCAGGTGTTTCACTTTCCGGAGATGATCGGCGAGCATCGGTTTCACCGACTGGGGCAGCATGGTCACGCGGTCCTTGTTCCCCTTCCCGTCCCTCACCGTGATCTGGTTCAGGTCGAAGTCGATGTCCTGGACCCGCATGCGCAGGCATTCCATCAGCCGGAGACCCGCCCCGTACAGGAGGGTCGCGATGATCCGTTTGTCGGCGTACAGGTGGGAGATGACGAGTTTGACCTCGTCCTTCGTCATCACGACGGGCAGGTGCCGGGGACGGCGCGCGCGGATTACCGCACCGAGCTCGCCGATCTCGCGGTCCAGCACGTGACGGTAAAGGAAGAGGAGCGCCGACAACGCCTGGTTCTGGGTTGATGAGCTGACCTTTCCCTCGACGGCGAGGTGGGTGAGGAACGCGTTGATCTCCGTCTCCCCCATCCCGGCCGGGTGGCGGAGTTTATGGAAGAAGATGTACCGGCGGATCCAGTGGGCGTACGCTTCTTCGGTGCGCCGGCTGTAATGCCAGGCGCGCAACGCCGTGGTCATCCGCTCCATCAGTTTCGGTTGACGGGGTGATGGACGCACGACGCTCTCCCCGGCCGGGCGGACGGCGGGGAGTGTCGTGCGGACGGCAGGTCGGGATGGCTTGTGATCGTTCGGTGGTGTTCTGTTCTGTTCCTCCTCCATGATCGTTCTCCCGGGAGGTGCATCGTGCATGGATTTTAGGTGGTCGCAACCCGCGACCACTTCCTCAATACACCGATTTGATTGATTGACGTGGTGATGGGTGTACGGTCGCGAGGAGCTCAGATTGAATGTATCGGTGAGGGAAGGGAAAGTCAAGTAAAAACCCCGAAGCTGGGGCCCCGGGGTTTCAAATGGGTAATTGACAGTACGGATGGTCCCTCAACGGGACTCTGCTCCACAGGCGGGACTCGAACCTGCAACCCTCCGGTTAACAGCCGGATGCTCTACCATTGAGCTACTGTGGAATGGACGGTGGGCGGGTGCGTCAGCTCGCGGCGGCCTGAGATGGGGCTCCTCGGATCGGGTGCGGGTGATCGTACCGGGAGAAGCCCGGTTAACCTTCTCCGCCCGTTTCAGACTCGACGGGGGTCTCGCCGCCGGGTTGTGACTGAGTTTCGTCGGTCTTTCCGGCCTTCTTCTCCAGCTTCCGCTGCATCTTCTCTTCCTTTTTCTTCTTTTTAGCGAGGTCTCGTTGCCGCTTTTCGTATCCGTAATTGGTTTTTGCCATCGGCAGTCCTATTGGATGATCGTTGTGGTTTTCTGGACGGGGCGGGCCGGCGGAACGGGTCCCCGGCGGTATCCCCCATGGCATCCAATATCCGATTTCGCGCGGGGAAATCCAAACGGAGCGGGGACTGGAACCGCCGAAAACCCGAAAATTAGCCCCCAATCCCCCATTTGAAATATCCTGAGGTTTTCGGTATATTGATTATGAAAACCGCTTGATTATGAGGGTCGTCACGGCGCGTCCCTCCGGTATTTGTTATTATATCACTTCACATCATCAGGGCCCGAGATGGAAGGAAATTTCTCGAATCGCGTACAGGATGTCATCCGGTTGAGCCGTGAAGAAGCGCTGAGGCTCGGTCACGACTATATCGGCACGGAACACCTCCTCCTCGGCGTCATCCGCGAAGGGGAGGGGATCGCCGTGAAGATCCTGCGCAACCTCGGCGTGGACCTCTACAAGCTCAAGAAGGCCATCGAGGACACGGTCCGTACGTCGGGCGGCACGCTCACGATCGGGAACATCCCCCTCACCAAGCAGGCCGAAAAGGTCCTGAAGATCACCTATCTCGAAGCGAAGCTCTACAAGTCCGACGTCATCGGGACCGAACATCTCCTTCTCTCCCTGCTGCGCGACGACGACAACATCGCTGCGCAGATCCTCCACCAGTTCAACGTCCACTACGACGTGGTCCGCAACGAGCTGGACAACATCATCAGCGGCAAGCCGTCGAGCCCGCCCGCCTCGGCCTCGGCCGCCGGACAGGAACGCCGCACCGATAAATCGAAGACGCCGGTGCTGGACAACTTCGGCCGCGATCTCACGAAGCTCGCGATGGAAGACAAGCTCGATCCGATCGTCGGGCGCGAGAAGGAAATCGAACGCGTCGCGCAGGTCCTGAGCCGCCGCAAGAAGAACAATCCGGTATTGATCGGCGAACCGGGCGTCGGCAAGACCGCCATCGCCGAGGGCCTTGCCCTGCGCATCGTGCAGAAAAAGGTGTCCCGCGTCCTTCACGACAAGCGGGTGGTCACCCTCGACCTCGCGGCCCTCGTGGCCGGCACGAAGTACCGCGGCCAGTTCGAGGAGCGCATGAAGGCCGTGATGAACGAGCTGGAGAAGGCCAAGGACGTCATCCTGTTTATCGACGAGCTTCATACCATCGTTGGCGCGGGCGGAGCATCCGGCTCGCTCGACGCCTCCAACATGTTCAAGCCCGCCCTGGCCCGCGGGGATCTGCAGTGCATCGGCGCCACGACGCTCGACGAGTACCGCCAGTTCATCGAAAAGGACGGCGCGCTCGACCGCCGCTTTCAGAAAATCATGGTGGACCCGACCACGGTCGATGAGACCATTCAGATTTTAAAGAACATCAAGCAGAAGTACGAAGAGCACCACAACGTCCGGTACAGCGAGAAGGCGCTCGAATCGGCCGTCCGGATGAGCGACCGCTACATCACCGACCGCTATCTGCCCGACAAGGCCATCGACATCATGGACGAGGCCGGCTCGAGGGTGCATCTCTCGAACATCCATGTCCCGAAACAGATTCTGGAATTAGAGGGCGAGGTGGAGAAGATCCGCCAGTCGAAGAACCAGGTCGTGAAGAACCAGAACTTCGAGGAGGCGGCCCGCCTGCGCGACCTCGAGAAGAAGTTCCTCAACGACCTCGACATCGCCAAACGCGAGTGGGATCTGAAGGCGCAGGAGATGGTCTACGAAGTAAACGAGGAGGTCATCGCCGACGTGGTCGCGATGATGACCGGCATCCCCGTGAACAAGATCGCGCAATCTGAATCCGAGAAGCTCCTGAAGATGGACCAGGTGCTCAAAGGCATCATCATCGGTCAGGAGGAGGCAATCGAGAAGCTCGCCAAGGCGATCCGCCGGACGCGGGCCGGGTTGAAGGACCCGCGGCGCCCGATCGGATCGTTCATATTTTTGGGCCCGACCGGCGTCGGCAAGACCGAGATGGCGAAGGCCCTCGCGCGATACCTGTTCGACACCGACGAGGCGCTCATTCGGATCGATATGAGCGAGTACATGGAGAAGTTCAGCGTCTCCCGTTTAGTGGGAGCCCCTCCCGGATACGTGGGATACGAAGAGGGCGGCCAGCTCACCGAGAAGGTCCGCCGCAAACCCTTCTCCGTGGTCCTGCTCGACGAAATCGAGAAGGCGCACCCGGACGTCTTTAACATCCTGCTGCAGGTCCTGGATGACGGCCAACTTACCGATAGTTTAGGGCGCCGGGTCGATTTCAAGAACACGATTCTGATCATGACCTCGAACATCGGGGCCCGCGAGATCAAGTCCGGCGGGGCGTTCGGGTTCGGCGTGGAGTCGTCGAAGGACTCCTACAAGACGATGAAGTCGACCATCGACGACGCCGTGAAGAGGGTCTTCAACCCCGAGTTCCTGAACCGTATCGACGACACGATCGTGTTCCACAACCTGAGCCGCGAGCACATCGACCGGATCATCGACATCCAGATGGACGAGATCACCAAACGAATGTCGCAGATGGAGATCAAGATCACGCTCGCGAAACCGGCGAAGGAGTTTCTCGTGGACAAGGGGTACGACCCCGCGTTCGGAGCGAGACCGCTGAAGCGCGCCCTGCAGAAGTACATCGAGGACCCGATCGCCGAGGAGATCCTCAAGAACAAGTTCGGTCACGGCAGCCACATCGCCGTGAAGTTCAACAAGAAGACCGAATCGCTCAAGTTCACCGACGCCGCCAAGAAACCGGGGAATCACGACTCCGAAATCGAGCCCGAAGAGAGCGAAAAAGAAGTCTCCTGACACCAGCGGACCATAGGGAATACCCGACCCTTGTCTTCCTGCACGACAGACAAGGGTTTTTTATTTAGTCCTGGCCGATGCGACTGACCGGAAAAACGAAAGAACTCACGTTCCAACAGCTCCTCGACCGGCCCATCCGGGACCTGGACCTCCGCCCCGCGGACGCCCTGAGGGAGTGCCTCATCGCGTTGCGCCACGAACTGTTCCGAAACAAAATCGCCTTTTTCCCGCATTTCTATTTCGGGGACGAACCGTGGGGGTGCATCGACGGGACCGGCTCGATCGAGGTCCCCTTCTACCTCGCGAACTCCCAGCTCTGGAAGCTGTCGGACAGGTACTACATCCCGTATTCGAAAAAAGAAGTGATGATGGTCCTCCGTCACGAGACCGGCCACGCGCTGAACTATGTGTACAGGCTGTGGAAGGACGACGAGTGGAACGACCTCTTCGGGAATTTCCGGACGCGGTACCCGAGCCTCTACCACTTCGATTCATCGAGCAGGGACTTCGTCCGCTATCTTCATTATATCGGCAACCCCCACTACGCCCAGAAGCACCCCGACGACGACTTCGCCGAGACGGTCGCGGTCTGGCTCGACCCGCAGTCGAAATGGCGGTGGAACTACCGCGACTGGCCGAGGGCGCTCGAAAAACTGCGGTACGTGGACAGGATCTTCCGGAAGGAAAAAGTCGCCGCCCGCCGCCCGAGCAAGTTCCGGACCGACGAGCGGGACGCCTACACGGCCCTCGCCTCGACGGTGGCGGAGTATTTCGCGATCGAGCGCAAGGTGGACCCGCGCATCAGGGAGTACACGACCGTGATGAAGCAGGTCTTCCCGTCGATTTCGTCTCTGAAGGGAAACGCCATCCGCGCCGACCGGTTCATCCAGAATTACGCCGAGTACATCGAGTCGGAGCTGGTGACGTGGATCCCGAAGGCGAAGAAGCGGGAGGTGTCGGAGTACGTGCGGGAAATCCAGACGATCTGCGCCATCAACGACCTCGCCCTGAGGCCGAACGACGCGACCGAAAAATTAATAGAGGTCGTGATCGTCTCGACGCTCGCCCTCATGAAGCGGCTGAAGATTATCAGGTAAGCGGGGTCAGAACCAGTACACGGCGAGCCCGGCGACGACCCGGACCCCGCCGAAATCGCCGTACATCGCCGCGTCGACGGACCGCCTGTAGTCGTATATCGCTTCCGCGAAGACCGACATCCTCCCCCCCGCGATCAGGTTCTCAAACCCGATCCCCCCGTAGAACCCGATCTTCCTCGGGAGCCTTCTCTTCATTTCCGTTCCCCCGGCCGGCGTGACCTTCTCCTCGATCGAGTTGTAGTTCATGCCGCCCTGGAACCGGACCGCGAGCGCCGGCGCGACGAAGTACTTGTTCATCAGCCCGACGTGCATGAAATTATGCCGCAGTTCCGCGCTGGTGTCGGGGGTGCCGGGCGCCCCCGGCGTGAAGCCTTTCGCCCGGAACCACGAGAGCTCCGCGACGAGGTAAAGAAAATCGGCGCTCAGCGGCAGCCCCATTCCCGACGACCAGACCAGGTCGGAAGATGCGTGGTACTTCGCGTTGAAATCCTGCTGGGCGGGATGGAAGAGCCCTCCGGACATCTGGTAGAAAGGCGGTATGGGGGGATTCTGCGCTGACGCCGCGGCGGGGAAGACAAGGAGGAACGCCAGGACAATGATGGATATCTTCATGGGAGGGTCCTTTATCGAAACCTGTCGAGCGCGACGGCCAGGAGGATCACCGCCCCGACGAAGATCATCTGGAGATACGAACTGACGTTGAGCAGGTTCAGGCCGTTGCGGAGCACGCCGATGAGCATCGCGCCGACGAACGTCCCGACGATCGACCCCCTCCCGCCGAAGAGCGACGTCCCCCCCACCACGACGGCGGCGATCACGTCCAGCTCGTACATCAATCCCGCGTTCGGCTGCCCGGAATTCAATCTCGATGCCAGAAGAATGCCGCTCACCGCCGCCAGGAATCCGCAGAGCATGTACACGCCGATGATCACCCGGTCGGTGCGGATGCCGGCGAGGCGGGCCGCCTCCCTGTTTCCCCCCACCGCGTAGACGTACCTGCCGAACGGGGTCCTCGTGAGCACGATGTACCCGACTGCGAACACCGCGAGCATCACGATCGTGGGGACCGGGACCTCGAGGACGCGCGCCCCGGCGAGCGTGCTGAACTCCTCCGGCAGGTCCCAGATGGGACGGCCGTCCGTAAAGAGAAACGCCGCTCCGCGCCAGATCGTCATGAGCGCGAGCGTGACGATGAACGGCGTGATGTTGAGCTTCGTGACCAGCAGGCCGGCGACGGCCCCGGAGAGCGTGCCGATGCAGATTCCGGCGAGGACCGCGACGCCGAGCGCCGCGGCGAACGGGAGGTCCAGTTGCAGGAGGGCCGTGGCGATCACCCCCGTGAAGGCCACGACCGAGCCGACCGAGAGGTCGATCCCGGCGGTGAGGATCACGAACGTCATCCCGGCGGCGATGATGGCGATGATGGAGGTCTGGAGCGAAACGTTCAGGATGTTCTCGGGCGTGAAAAAATAGGGGGAGAGGGCCGCGAAGATCGCCCCCTCCGCAACGAGCGCGAGGAGGACGCCGAACTCCGCGAGGAGTGCGAAACGTTTGCGGCGGGCCATCAACGGTCGCCTTTCACCGCGTTCGTGACCCCGTCTGAACTTCGCTCATCGCCAGCTCCATCACCCTCTCCTGCGTGGCTTCGCCGCGCCGGAGAACGCCGGTGATGGTCCCCCCCGACATGACGGCGATCCGGTCCGAAATCCCGAGCAGTTCATTAAGATCCGAGGAGATGACGATCACCCCCATCCCGCCCGCCGCGAGCGTATCGATGAGCGAATAGATTTCGAATTTCACGCCCACGTCGATCCCTGCGGTGGGTTCGTCGAAGATCAGCACCCGCGAGTTGGTCATCAGCCACCGGGCGAGGATGACTTTCTGGCGGTTGCCCCCGCTCAGTTCGTCCACTTTCCGCTCCATGTCGGGGGTCTTGATTGATAATTGCCGGATGAAACGGTCGCAGGCGCCGCGCTCGAGTTTTTTATCGATAAAGAGGCCCTTCGTGACCGCGTTCATGCTGGAGAGGGTCATGTTTTCCCTCACCGACATTTGCAATAAGAGCCCTTCGCTGTTCCGGTCCTCGGAGAGATACCCGATCCCCATGTCGATCGCGCTCCGCGGCGACCGCGGGCGGATTTCCTCCCCGTCGAACAGGATGCGGCCGCCCTCGAGGGGGCCGGTCCCGAAGATGATCCTGGCGAGTTCGGTCCTTCCCGCGCCCGCCAGCCCGCCGAGTCCCAGCACCTCCCCTTTCGAAAGGACAAGGTCCGCGCCGTGCACGATCCCTCCCGCGACATGTTCAAGCCTGAGGAGTTCGTCCCCCGCGTCCTTCCGCCGGCGTGGGTACTCGCCGCTCAGTTCGCGTCCCACCATCCACCGGATCAGGTCCGCCTTCTTCGCGCCGCTGACGCCCGCGGTCCCGACCTTCTTCCCGTCGCGCAGCACCGTGATGCGGTCGCCGATCTCGAAGATTTCCTCCAGCCGGTGCGAAATATAGACCACCCCGACGCCGAACGCTTTTAATTTGCGGACGGCTTCGAAGAGGTTGGCGAGTTCGTGGGAGGTGAGCGAAACGGAGGGTTCGTCCAGGATCAGAATCTTCACTTCGCGCGAGAGCGCCTTGGCGATCTCGACGAACTGCCGGCGCGCGAGGGAGAGCGACCGCACCGGGACGTTCATCGGTATCTCTTCACCGAGGTCCTTCAGGACCGACGCGGCCTTTACGCCCGTGGCGTGACGGTCGAGAAAATATCCCCCCGCGGAGCGCGGCTCGTGCCCGAGCATGATGTTCTCGGCGGCCGAGAGTTCCGGGACCAGCTTGAAATCCTGGTAGATCATCCCGATGCCGAGGGCCTGCGCGGCGGTCGGGGAATCGATCGCGACTTCCGAGCCCTCCAGGAGTATGCTGCCGGCGTCGGCGGCGAGCGCGCCGGCCAGGATTTTCATGAGCGTGGATTTGCCGGCGCCATTCTCGCCGAGAAGGCAGTGCACTTCCCCGGGGAACACCTCGAAGTCCACGCCGTCGAGCGCGAGGACGCCGGGGTACTCCTTGCGGATTGATCGCATTTCGAGGAGGGGAAGCATGACGGCGCCGGGGGGATGGCTGCGTGTCGTTGTTATTTCAACGTGGTGATGTCGACGATCCCCACCTCGACCGGGTCGATCGCCGGCACCGGCCTGCCAGCGAAATGGTCGCGGATCCGTTCGATGGTGTTGGCGCCGATCCTGACCGGATACTGGATCACGTCGGCCTTGAGCGCGGTGTTCTTTTTAATCGCATCAACGGCCGGCGGGGTCGCGTCGTACCCGACGATGACGATGTTCCCGCGCTTGAACTGCCGGACGGCGTCGAGCGTGCCGAGCGCCGAGTCGTCGTTGATGCCGAAGATGCCGGCGAGGCCCGGGTTGGCCTGGAGCACGTCGGAGGCGGCCTGCATCGCCTTGTCCCTCACGCCCTCGCCGTTCACCTCGGTGACGATGCTCATCCCGGGAAATTTCGCGACGGCCTCGCGGAAGCCCTGCACCCTGTCCATCACGGAGGTCACGGTGGGCTGGCCGATGATCGCGAGGGTCCCTTTCCCGCCGAGCGCCTTCGCCATGAACTCGCCGGCCAGGCGCCCGCCCGCCACATTATCGGAAGCGATGTGGCAGATCACCCGGCCCTCCTGCGCGGCGATATCGGACGTAAAAACGGGAATGCCCGCGTCGTTCGCCTTCCGGATCGCGGGACCGATGCCGCGCGAGTCCACCGGGACCACCACGATGGCGTCCACCTTGCGGGTGATGAAGTCCTCGATCTGGGCGCTCTGTTTGCCGAGGTCGAATTCCCCGGCGGTGAGGATCAGCTCGTAGCCGTACTTATCGGCGGCGATGCGGAGGCCTTCTTCGAGATCTTTGTAGAATACATGCGCGCGCGTCTGAAGCGTCACGCCGATGGTGGTTTTTTTCGTTTCGGAGGCTTCCTTGCTGCACGAGGCGAGCAGAATGCCGGCGAGGATGAGGGCGAGAGCGAGGAGCTGTATCGATCGCATGGAGATGACCGGGATGTTCGCAATTCGCTGTTTGAAATTCGGTTCATGTTACAAAGAAACGGAGGGAATGTCAATTAAATACGGCCGGGACGGTCGGCTGTGCCAGTGGCGAGGGTTCGTCGACGGCCTGGTGTCTAGGTTCGGGGACGATTTCTCGTTCGACCGCGCCACCTCACCGCATAAGCATCAATTTTTTCACCGCGTGGACGGGATCGATTCCCGCCGCCGACCCGTCGCGCGCCGCGACCGTCAACCGCGCAAAATAGACGCCCGTCGGTTGCGCGGATGCGTCCCAGCGGAAGGCGTGCCGTCCGGGCGCGATGTCGCCATCCGCAATCCTTTCCACTTCCTGGCCGAGCACGTTATAGACGGCGAGCGTCGCGCGCCCCGCGGCCGGGATGATCGCCGCGATGGTCGTTGCGCCGTTGAACGGGTTCGGATAGTTCTGGAGGAGGGCGGGTCCCGACGATGGAGGCGCTCCGGCGACGTCCACCCCGGTCGGCGGCTGGGCGAGCGGGAGCTCGATGAACGATGGCCGGGAGGCGTCGGCGTGAATCGTGACCTCCGCGTCGGCGAACATCGGGAGGACGAACGGGTACGACCCCAGGTCGATGCGGTTTGTGACGTCGATGTTGGTGAGTTCCAGCCTGATCCTGCTCCCGGCGGCAAAGCGGTGCGCGTGCGCGAGCCCGTCGGCGGCCACGACCCCGTCACCGCCGGGCCAGTTCCGGGCCGTGTAGTTGATCCTGTTGACGAAGTATTTCGTCCCGCCCGTATCCACCTCGTAGATCTGCGCGTGCAGGGGAAACTTTACCGAGGGGGATGAAACGTGCAGTTCCATCCGGGGAGAGCCGACCCACTCCACGTCCCACGGGAGCGGATCCGAATCAAATGACAACGCCTGCCTCGGCAGGGCGTTCTCGAACAACGGACCCCTGAACCCCTCGATGTAACCGGTATCGAACGTATAGGCAGAATCGGCGTGGACGTTCGCAATGTAGAGCGAACCGGATGGCGCAGACGGGGGCGGATAGGTCAGCGTTGAATCGGTCGAAAGATAAAACCGGTACGGCTGGACCCCCGGAGGCGGCCAGGCGTCCAGCCCCGTCCGCGTCCAGAGATAATACCCGGCGGAATCCATGGGGAGAGAACTCTCCGCGAAGGTATACATCGGTTCGTCCATAATGCCGT
Source organism: Bacteroidota bacterium (assembly GCA_035292425.1). Lineage (GTDB taxonomy): Bacteria > Bacteroidota > Ignavibacteria > UBA10030 > SZUA-254 > SZUA-254. The sequence continues at coordinate 9,617 of DATDQD010000056.1, read as the reverse complement.
TGTCGATGCCCTTGAGATGGTACGACAGCCAGCGAGTCACCTGGTCGTACGTATAGAGCCGCTCCGACTCCACCTGGTCTGAGAAATGGCCCAGCGTCCCGAGGTAGAGCTTTTTCGGGCCGCTGTAATTCAAAAACGCCGCGATGCCGTCCGCCGCGGAAAAATAATGGTCCTGCCACTTGAGAAATCGAATGGAGGGGACTGTTGCGGAGTTCAGCGCGGCCGTATCCACGTCGCGGCCGGCGGTGAATGCCGGCGACAGCTGGTCAAACTGGTCGTTCCTGACGTAGTCCCAGAGCGTGTCGCGCACCGGGTCGTACGACACACGCGAGCTTTTCAGCAGGTTCACCACGGTCCTGCGCACCGAGCCGTTCATCAGCATGTCCGCGGCCCATCCGGGGACGATCACGTCGGAGGAAACCGCCTTCACCGGGAGCCGGTCGGCGATGGCCCAGAGCCCGTGCAGGCCTCCCTGCGATCCGCCGGAGATCCCGACGGCATTGGTGTCGATCCCGGGAATGGCCCTCATGAAATCCACGACTTCGGCCAGGTCCTCCCTCTCGCGTACCGACATGATGGTGGAACCTTCCGACGAAAGCCCGTGACCCCTCACCGAATACGCGAGAGTGACGTATCCCGAGGCCGAGTACACCCTGCCGTTGGCCGTATCGTCGTTCTTGCTTCCGCCGAATCCGTGGACGAACACTATGCCGGGGTACCCGTTCGGCGGCGGGGCCGTGGGGGGAATGAAGTAAGTCGCGTCGAGACTGTCCGCCGTCAGCGTCGAGATGAAGAGGTCGTAACGGGTCTGGGCGGCGGCCGGGAGAACTGCGACCGCGGCCGTTGCCAGGACGATGAACGCGACCGTCGTCACCGGACGAGGACCATCTTTTTCACGTCATTGAACAGAAGTCTCCCCGAGCGGTCGACGGCATTCATCCGGTAAAAATAGACGCCGGTGGCCCGTCTGCCCGCGTTCCACTCCGCGGTGTGGCGCCCCGGGGGCAATGATTCCCCGGGCGCCGGGCCGGAGAGGCGCGGGGCGACGAGCCTGCCCAGGACGTCGAAAATCTCAATCGAAACCGTCGCGTCCGATGGCAGGTCGAACGCGATGGTCGTCGCAGGGTTGAAGGGATTGGGGTAATTCTGCAACAGCCGGAATGCCGATGGAACGAACGGCGCGTCGGCGCCGACGCCCGTCAGCGTGCCGGGGACGCCGGTCCGGAGGATGGTCCCGCCGTTCCCGACGGCGAATCCCCTCCCGGTCCCGGTGAACGCGATCGCGTAGAGATCGTGCGTGTCGCCGGTGAGCTGGCGGTACCACGTCAGCCCCGCGTCCGCCGTATAAAAGATGGCCCCGCCGTCGCCCGTAACAAAAATCCTCAGCGAATCGAGCGCCTCGATGTCCCTGAGCGAAACCCGTACCGGGAGGTTCCTTTCCATCAACATGGTATCGGCGGTGTCCGCAAATGCAACATAGCCGCTGTCGCCCGCGACCCAGAAGGTCGATCCGACCAGAGTCACCGACCGGAGCGGATGCGCAGCCGGGAACGACTTGGAAAGCGTAAACTCCGGCGGGGGCAATGGGACAAAGATTTCCGTGAAAACCCTGACCCCCGGGCCGACAGCGATGAAATAATCCACTGAAGAATTGGAAAAACGAACCGACTGAAAATCTCCGGTAAGACCGGTGACGACCTCGGACCAGGAGGACCCGCCATCGAAGGTAGCGAACGCCCTGCCGCTGTCGCCCACGACGACGCCCGCATCCCCGTCGAACGATACCGCCCGCATGTTATCGGTAACGCCGAGCACTGCGCTCGCCCAGGTCCTGCCGGTGTCGTCGCTCGCGTAAAAGCTCCCGGACTCTCCGGCAGCGAAAAGCCGGCCCCACGGAGCGCTCATGTCGCCCGAGAAAAAGTGCAGGGCGCTCCCGATCGAGTCCCGCTCCCAGCTGTCGCCGCCGTCGCTGGTCCGCAGGAACGAGCCGTGCTCGCCCACGATGAACCCGTTGACTGAATCGGGAAACCGGATGTCGTGCCACCGTTCCCAGTAGTTGTTCGCCATCCTCTGCCACGTAGGATTATACGTATCGGAGAGCATCAGAGCGAAGTATTTCCCCGGTCCCGTCCGGCCGGCCGTCAGCGTATCGATGGTCACGGTGTTGGCGAACGCGTTCACCTCGCCCGGGAGCGTGGACCACACGCTCCCGTCGTGGTGATACGCGCGCAGGATCCGTTCGTCGCCCACCCCGATGCCCACTTCCCGGTCCGTCGAGGAGACGTCCTGGTACGCCCACCGGAACTTCGTGGTGAATTGCGCCGTCGGGGGGTGCGGGATGACCTCGATCCATCTGTTGACCCACCGCGCGTCGAACGGCGGGGGGACGTCGGGCGGCATCGTGTTGGGATGCGTTATCACCGTGACACTGTCCAGGCCGGTGACGCCCGTGAACGAGAGTGTGGCCAGGAGCCTTCCGTCGACCCCGACATAATGATGCGGCACGCCCTCTCCGGTGAATGGCATCGTGGCGATATCGAACGCGCCCGACGGTGGGTTGATGAACGTCTTGAGCAGGTAATTTCGCCTGGCGGTAACGTAGTATTTCAATGCTTCAATGTGCTCTTCGAAATCCTCCATCGTGCCCCAACGCTCGGGGTCGGCGGCAGCGTCGGAGCGCATCAGCGCGGCGAGGCTGTCGATGCGCGGCCAGAGGTGCGCTTCGGTGAACACCGTGGAGAGGACGCCGGAGAGGTATGATTTGAATCCGTCCCGCAGTTCCGTCGTCGCCATGAACCGGTCTTTCAGGACGTTGTCCGGACCGGCGAGCGGCGAAAAGCTATAGGCGAACCCGTCGTTGAGGAGCGATGCCGGATAGGGTACCGCGAGGTCGCCCGTCCTCCCCCAAGAGAGGTCATAGTCCCAGGGGATCACCGTCCACTGCTGCGCCGCGCGCGACGTGTCGCGGTAAAGGAGGTAATTTTTATTGTACGAGTCGCCCATCATCGTGAGCGCGTTGACGGCGAACCATTGCAGGATGCTCGTGGTATCGAAATGCTGGCGCACCGTGTCCGCAAACGACCCGGCGGGGGCCGAATTAAGGGCCGAGATCAGCGCCGCGAGGTCCGAATAGTCGGCCGCGTCGCCGATCTCCTTGGCGTAATAAAGTTTCAGGAGGCTGTCGGGCTGGACGGTCAGGTCGGCCAGCGCGTAGAAATCGTCGGCCTCGTACATCGGCGCGACCTGCCGGCCGTTGAGTTGCAGCAGGTACCTGTCGACTTTCGGGATAAGGAGATAAAGCCCTTTTGAATCGCCGTTGATCGAAAATTCCGCGTGGTCCGCGGTCGGCGCCAGCGCGCCGAGGTCACGGAAGAGGTCCCACGCGAGCTTCTCCCTCATGAACGACTTGTCGGTGTACATCGAATTGAAGTTGATCTGGCGGTACCCGTGGAAGAGGTTCGTGTCTGCGAACCGCACGCGGTACGATTTTTTCGCGTAGTACCGTGTGGAATGCCCCTTGAACCGGACTCGTGCTTCCGGCCAGAGCGTGTCGTTCGATGTGAACGGCGCCGGGAGGTACGTGTCGTTGAAGACGTTCCGCGTGAAAAGGGTCTGGTAGTCGGCCGGGGTCATTTCAACGGAGTATCCGGGCACCTGGCCATAGGAAATTGTCCCGATCGCCGGCAGCGAGAGCAGGCACACGATGGCGATCGCGATCGCCGGGAGCTTGAATGTCCTGTGCATGGTGGTCCCTTTCAATAACGGTGGGAATATACGAACATCCCGGGTTGGAATCTATCGGGGGGGCATACGCACGGCGGGACCGCCGCGTTCGGGACGCAGCCCTCAGCGCCCCGCGTTCAGGATTTTCTTCGCGTCGCTGATCGGAAGCGGGATCGACAGCAGTTCCGCGGCGGCGGCGCGGACATCGGTCTGCCCGACGCACCCGTCGACCACGGCGCCCTTGCGGAACCCCGGCCCGATGCCCAGCCCGATGATGTGCCGGCACCCCTCGCACGAACACCCGTGGTGCTGGAACCCGCCGTGGGCGTCGTCGTGGCGTCCGTGGTCCGAGGAGACGAACATCGTCGTCCTGTCTCTATAAAAAGAATCCGATTGGATCCTGTTCCAGAGGAGGTAGACCAGGCTGTCCACCTCGCGCAGCGCGAGGAGATACCCGGTCCAGGCGGAGTCGTGCCCCGCGATGTCGACGGAAGGGAGATTCACGATCACCAGCCGGGGATGATCGGCGTCCATCACGCGCTTCAGGTCAGTCCAGGTCGCCGTATCGCTCATCGATCCCGGCGCCGTGAATCGTGCGCCGAATTTTTCGCCGAACATCCCGTCGGTGCTGTAGGTGAGCACGCGGAGCTTCTCCTTCCCGGTCACGGCGTAGCAGCACGTGTCCCCCGCTCCGGTCTTCGCGCGGTAATACTCGAAGAGCGTGGGGACATGCGGTCGTTCCGACCCGTCGTTCTCCAGGTCCTCGTATGCGCCGGTGAGGAAGGCGGCGTGCCCCGGGCAGGTGACGGTTTTCCCGTCGTTCCGGAAATTGGTGAAGATCGTCCCATGGGGCCGCAGGTCGTTCCAGATCCTGGGGATATATTTGTCCTTGAGCGCGAACGTCTCGGAATACCGTGCGCCGTCGATCACCACGATGAAGACGTTCTGCGCGTCGGCCCCGGACAGACATGCCAGGAGCAGGGCGAGGAAACGGATGCGGGATTTGGAATTCATTGGTTATCGGATTTTTGAGCTGGTGATTCCCACGTCGTCGACAGCCACTGTTCGTACGTCAGCTTTTGCGCGGGAGTGGGTTCTGTGATTTTCCCGATGGAATACTCGGGAACGGGAGATTCCTTCACCGTCACGCGGAATTCCTTCAGGACGTTGTCCCTGAAGACGGTCAGCGTCACGGTGTCGCCCTTCTTCCTGGCGGAAACGGCCTTCTCGATCTCCCGGCCGACCGCCTTCTTCCCGTCCAGCGCGACGATCTCGTCGCCGCCGTCGAGCCCGGCCGCGCGGGCGGGGGACCCCTCCACCACCCTCGCCGCGAAGACCCTGTCCCCCGTCTCCCTTGTCGAAAGGCCGATCCACGGTCTGGCGGCGGTGTCGCGCGACGAGATGCGAAGCCCCGCGCCGAGGAACGTCTCTTCCCAGGGGAGCGGTTTCGTACCGTGGACGTAGTCCGCGAAAAATCCCGAAAGGTCGGAGCCCGCCGCTTCGGAGGCCGCCGCCTGGAAATCGTCCACCGTGTACCCGGTCCCCCCGGGGGGGAAGCGCCGGTACATCAGCCGCATGACGTCGTCGAGCGATTTTCCATTCCCGGTTTTCCCCCTGATCGTGAGGTCGAGGAGCAGGCTCACCTGCGCGCCCTTGCCGTAGAAATCCGTTTCGGTGTTGTAGGAGTGGGGCGATGAGCGGCCGAATTTGATCCAGGCGTCGAAGCTGGATTCGGAGAGCGACTGCACCGTGTTCCCCGGCCTCATGCGGTCTTCGCGCACGCCGGAGGCGATCGAGTTCAGGTAGCGGTCCGGCGCGTTGAACCCCGTGCGCGTCAGCAGGAGCCCGTCGTAATAGGAGGTCATCCCCTCCGCGATCCACAATTCGCGCGTGTAATTCTCCTTCGCGTAATCGTACGGGACGATCCCCTTCGGCCTGAGCCGCTTGACGTTCCAGGTGTGGAAAAACTCGTGCGCCACCAGGCCGAGGAACCCGCGGTAACCGTCGCCCGGCGCGAGGTTTTCGGGCCTGGTGCCCATGATGGTCGAGTTGATGTGCTCGGTGCCGCCCCCCGCCCAGGGCGCCGCGTGGACGAGGAAGACGTATTTCCCGTAGGGAACGTCACCCCAGAAATCGCTCATGGCGGCGACGATTTTCGAGATGTCGCGGATGAGCGAGTCCGCGTCGTACGCGGCCTGCCCGAAGACGCTCAGGACGTGGGGGACTCCCTTGACCTTGAACTCGTGGTCCTTCTGTTTCCCGATTTCGAGCGGGCAATCCACGAAATGATCGTAGTCGGGCGCCGTGAACGTGTTCCCCTTCCCCTCGAGCCCGGTCGTGACATGCCAGCCTTTGAACGGCTTCACTTTCAGGCGGACCGGGAGCGAACGGTACTTCTCGGCATACAGGAACACCGCCGAGCCGTCCACGAAGGCGTGGTCTTCGTCGAGGCCCCTCGTCCGAAGACCGAATTCGTCCGCATAGACCCGGTAGGTTGCGGTGATCTTCGGGCGTCCCTCGGTCGTCACGCGCCAGGTGGACTTGTCGGTCTTTCGCCACCGGAGCGGCTTCCCGGAACCGTCGGCGGCTGAGAATTCCAGGACGCCTTCCGCCATGTCGAGGATCGTGTACCGCCCCGGCCGCCACGCGGGCAGGGTCAGATCCACGTACTCCCCGTCGGGCGCGAGGCCGTCGAGGGTTACGCTCACGACGAAGACGTGGCTGATCGGCTCGGGCATGCCGAGCGTGTATTTGACGGTCCGCGGACCGGCGTGGAGTGTCGTGTTCATGAGAGCGAACATCAGAAAAAGCGCCATTGATCGATCCCGTTGATACGTTTCAGCGCACCCTCTTCACCACCACCACCGTCATGTCGTCGTACTGCGGCGCGGCTCCCGCGTGATGTCGGGCCGCCTCTACGACGGCGTTGAGAATTTCCCCCGCCGGCGCGGCCAGGTTGTCGCCGATGACGCCGACCAGCCGGTCCATGCCGAACTGCTCGTGGTCCGCGTTCATCGATTCGCAGATCCCGTCGGAGTAGATCACCAGCACGTCGCCGGGATGGAATTCCACCGTCTCCGCCGAATAATGGTAATCGGGGAGGACGCCGAGGACGATCCCGCCCGATTCCAGGCGGTGCGGCTTGCCATCGTTGCGGAAGAGGCATGGATGGTCGTGGCCCGCGTTGGTGAAACGGAACGTGTGCTGTTTCGGGTCGAGCGCGCCGTAGACGAGCGTCACGAATTTTTCCGGCGACGTCGTTTCGTAGAGCAGCCGGTTCGACCGCCTGACCGTGCCTTCCACGTCGCCGGCGAGCAGGGTCTGCCCCCGCAGCGTGGCCTGGAGGTTCGCCATCAGGAGCGCGGCCGGCATTCCCTTCCCCGAGACGTCGCCGAGACAGACCCCCATCCGCCCGTCCTCGAGCCGGATGAAGTCGAAATAGTCCCCCCCCACCATCTGCGCGGGGATCGACGCGCCGGCCAGCTCGTACCCCTCGACGGAGGGCACCATTTTCGGGAGAAGGTCCATCTGGATCTGCGCCGCGAGCCGGACCTCCTCGCGGATGCTGGCGAGGGCCTTTTCTTCTTCGTAGAGACGGGCGTTTTCGATCGCGAGGGAGGCGTGGATCGAGAGGGCGGAGATGAAATTCTCGTCGGCGGCGGTGAACGGCCCCCCGCGCTTGTTCAGGAGCTGGAACACGCCGATGGTATCGCCGTCCTTGTTCTTCATCGGCATGCAGAGGATCGTCCCCGTGCGGTAGCCGGTTTGCCTGTCAACGTCGGGGTTGAAGCGCGCGTCGAGGTAGGCGTCGGGGATGTTGAGCGAGTCCCCCGACGCGGCGACGTACCCGGCGATTCCCCTCCCGTACGGGAGACGGATGGTGACATGCTGGTTCTTTTTCAGTATGACCGACCAGAGCTCCTCTTTTTTCCGGTCCACGAGGTAGACCGTGCCGCGGTCGCCGTCGGTGGTCTTCAGCGCGATGTCGAGGATGATGTCGAGCAGCCGTCCGAGGTCGAGCGTCGAATTGAGCGCCTTCGACGCGTCGATCAGCTGCTGCAGCTTCTCCATCTCGGCGCCCGATCTCCGGATGAAGCTTTCCAGCTCCCTGACGAAGTGATTGTTGAGGGCCCGCAGGCGGATGCTCATCACCTGCATCAGGCGCGTGGCGAAGGCGTGGCTCTCCTCGAGAAGGCCGTCGAAGTCCGCCTTTTTTAATGAAAAAGCGACGCAGTCCTCGACCGCGATGACGCGGGCCGAGCGCGGGCGGGCGTCGACCAGTTCGAGTTCGCCGAAAAAGTCCCCGGCGTGGAGCAGGGCAAGGAGGTTTTCGTCCCCCGATTTCGTGCGCTTGATGACCCGGACCCGGCCCTCGACCAGGAGGAAGAGCTCGTCGCCGTCGGTGTTGTCCTCGACGATGACCCCGCCGGCGCGGTAATGGCGCTCGTGGAGTTTCGGAAGGATCCGCGCGAATAATTCATCGTCGACATTCTCGAAGAGAATGTTCAGCCGGATGCGGTCTTTATACGGCAGGGACACGGTCATTCCGAGAGGATCTTCACCGCCTCGTCGATGCCCGCCGCGTAGTGCCTCAGCACCCTGGCGACGCTCTCGACTTCGGGCTCGACGTTTTTCCAGCGGCGGAGTTCCAGCGCCTCACGGACGGCGGGAAGCGTCTTGACGCCGTACCCTGTGTACATGCCCGGCGCGTAGACCTGGTGCCTATACCACGGCCTCCCGGACAATCCCCTGCCGAGCGTCAACCTCTGCTCCATCCCCATGAGCACCGCGTCGAGCGCCTTCTTTTTCCCGAGGGGGAGCGGGGAGCCCTTGTCCGTCAGTTCTTTCACCCTCGCGGAGTATTTCGAGGCCTCATCCTTCAGCGCCGCGACGGCGTTCTGCAGCGGGGCGAAGTTGAAAAAGGGCACCTCGTCAAGTTTTTTCGGGGCCGCCGCCTTCTCCCTCGGGTCGTTCACGTACACGAGGCTCTTTTCGCCGATCTGTGTGTTGTGTTCCACGGCCTCGCTCCGCAGGCGGTCGGCGAGGTCCTCGACCTCCTTGAGGTAGATGGAGACGGTCGCGGCGAAGCTGTCGAACTCGAACGGCAGCAGGTCGGCATCGGCCATGCGGATCACGACGCGGCCGCAGGTCTTCGCCAGGGTCACGCCGTAGCTGAAGTCCGTGTCGGCGAACCGGGTGTAATGGTCGTAGGAATCGTACGCGGAGTGATACTGGCCGTACTGGTCCTCGCCGCCGAATCCGACGTTGAGAGAGGCCACGCCGAGATGCTGCAGGAAGGGGGTATAATCCGACCCGGAGCCGAGCGGGTCGAGCGGAAGGTCCCCCCCGCTGCGATAACGGGCGCGATCCTCGCCCGAGGAGGTGATGATTCCGGCCGCGCGGGAACGGTCTTTCACGCTGATGCCGTACTGCGGGTCGGTCACGTCCCGCGTGACGGTATTGAAAAATTTCTCGAGCGTGTGCGAACCGCCCGCGGAAAGGAATCCCCTCCCCGTGGCGTCGGTGTTGACATATACCGCGGCCTTCTTCCCGAGTTCGGCGGCGTTCGCCTCAACCCATTCGGTCGAGCCGAGGAGACCCGGTTCCTCCGCGTCCCACGCGCAGTAGACGATGCTCCGTTTCGGTTTCCATCCCTGCTTCGCCATCGCGCCGAGGGCTCGCGCCTCGGCCATCATCGCGACGAGCCCGCTGACGGGGTCGAGAGCGCCGTTGACCCAGGCATCGTGGTGGTTGCCGCGGATGATCCACTGGTCGGGGCGTTCCGAACCCCGGAGTGTCGCCACGACATCATGGATCGGGACATTGTCCCAGTTGAAGGAGACCGCCAGCCTGACCTTCGCCGGCCCCGGCCCGAAATGGTACGTCAGCGGAAG
>DATDQD010000055.1:0-15349 GCA_035292425.1 Bacteroidota bacterium | reverse complement strand
AAGTCCCGCCGGGTGAACGGGCGTCGGGCGGACGGACGGCGGGTCAACGTACGACGGGAGTTCATCGGGCGGACCAAAGGTCTCTGAGGATGAGGACGAACATGACGCCGTAACAGGCCAGCATCGAAACCCCCGAGATGATCACGAGCCAGGAGAAACCCGGTGAAGCGAACCGCGTCATCCAGATGCCGCCGAAGGTGGTGACGATCGCGATGAACGGTTCGACCAGGAGGAACGTCTTCAGGCCCCGCGGCGCGGAGGAGAAATAGAAAATCGCCCCGACGCAGAAGAACAGGAGGCTGAGGGAGAAAACGTGATTGTGGAGGAACGTGTAGATTTCGCGGGGGCTCTTCTCGAACTTCAGTTCGGACTGGCCGGTTTCGCCCTCGTTCCCCCTGAACTCCGCCGCGAGTCCGTCCGGGGTTCCCGATGTGGTGTGGTCCACGAAGAGGATCCCGACCGAGTACCCTGCCGTCAGGACCAGCAGGAACGCCGTGATGAATAGCTTCAAGGGGCGGTCCGCGTTTCGGAGCCCCCGGGGGGCGGTCGCGGGGGATACGGGTTTCATCATTCAGATCCTTCCACGGACGCGGTCGAATGCGGCGAGGAGCTTCGCGACGCCGGCGGTCACCGACCTTGACGAGATGGTGGCCCCGCTGATTGTTTTAATGTCGCGTCCGGCGACGAGGCGATCGCCCGACTTTTTCCCACTGAACTGGTCCCGGAACGCCGAACCGGCCACCTCGCCCCCGTGCGATTCCCTGTAGATGAGTATTTCGACGGATGCGACTTCCCCGGCGGCGTTCAGGATGAGCATATACGTGATGTCCCGCGATTTTCCCCGGACGTTATCGACGATCCCGTATCCCGCGAGGGAGTCCCCCTTCCGGCAGACATAAATCCTGAGCGTGTCGTCGGCAAACGGGCTTTTCGAGACTTTCGAGATCGCGGCGCGGCCGGTCGAGTCGATGACGATCGGCCTCGGGACGACCGATATGGCCCCGTCGCGGCCGAAGATCCCTTCGAGGGCCCCGCGGACCGCCGTCTCATCGGCGAACCGGTCGCCGGGTGGTGGGGCCCGATGAAGGGCACCGGACGGCGGGGACAGCAGGAGCGTGATGAACGCGCTGACGGCGAAGAGGCGCATCTCAGTTGAACTGGTAACCGATGCCGAAGTTGAGGGCTTTGGTATTGACGTCGGCCCCGTTGTTCAGGAACTGGTAATCGACCTTGAACGCGGTGTTGTACGTCGGTTTGAGCGTCGCGCCGATCGTGATTTCGTCCCTGTCGTTCACAGGGTTGGCCTGGAACCCCGTCACCGTGGACTGCGTGTTGTATTTTTCATACCGGGCGAAAAGGATCAGGGATGTTTCGGTGAGGGGATCGATGTGGGGCATGATGTCGTACGCGCCCTCGCCATAGAAACCGTAGAAATTGTCCGCGACACCCCTCCCGAACGCCGTGTTGATTTTGTCCGCGTCGCCGAGGCTGCCGTACACCCCGACCGCGCGCAGGGCGAAGTTCCCCTGCCTGAATTCCGCGTCTCCGGAGACGATCAGGAGCATGCCGCTCCCCATCGAGGATACCCCGCCGGTCGTGTTCCCGGCGAACACCGATCCACCCAGTTTCAGCGAAGCGTCGGCGAGATAATCCAGCCGGCCGGCGAACGAGGGGTTCACCGGATCGCTCCTGAACCCGCTCTGCCTCCCGCCGCGGATGCCGCCGGAGCCGGAAAATCCTTCCGCCTTCAGCCCCGCCACGACGTACGCCTGGTACGAGAGGGCATCGGAGAATTTGCCGTAGAGTCCCAGGCCCGCCTCCCGCCACGTCGAGGGGATGATGGTCCTGTCCACGTTCGGCCGCTCGACGCCGTTGAACGTGGCGGGTTCGTGCCGTTCGTTGATGATCCCCATCGGGACGAGGACGATCCCGGCCCGCAGTCCGGTGGACCCGGCGAACCGCCACTCGAGGTACGCCTGTTCGATGGCTATCTCGCCGCCGTCTTCATCGCCCGCCTCGATGCGGGTATGCTCCAGTTCGAGTTCCGATTGAAAAGAAACGCGGTCGCTGAAGGTATGCGCATAGTAGAGTACGAACCGGTGAAAGTCGAGCTGGCCGCGTCCCGTCCCGTCCGGTTCATTATAATGCAGTTCGCCGTAGCCCCCCACGGTGGTCTGTTCATCCTGCGCCCATGCCCGGCTGGACATCGGGGCCGCGAGGATGAGAAGCGGGAATGCGATGTTCGAAAGGATACGATGGACCCGGGAACGAAGTCGTCTGTCATTATTCATGATGGTGTGATTTGATTGTCTGATGCATGATGAGGTTGATGTTGGGAAAAATCGTTGGGGGGGGGTCGTGTGCCTAACTTTTTCCCCCGTCCCCCGCCCTGGTCCGCCCCTCCGCGGCCGGGCAGTTCGCGCACTCTTTGAATCCGGCGGTCCTGCGCCGCCGGATCGCGCGGAGCACCAGGAACGCGGCCGCCGCGGCCACGATCGAGAGGGCGATGATTTGCTGGAGGTCCATCATCCCAGCCCCGCAGCCTGGCCGGCACTGAAGACCAGCCAGGTGACACCGTACGCCAGGAGCGTCATGTAGCCGATCTGGATCAGGGGCCATTTCCAGCCGTTCGTTTCCCGTTTCATGATGGCCACCGTCGAGAGGCACTGCATCGAGAGCGCGTACCAGACCATCAGGCAGATGGCCGTCAGCATCGAGAACGACCGGTCGCCGGTCGCCGGGTCGGCATCGTTCACCATTTTTTCCCGCAGGGAGGTCGCGCCCGCCTCGTTCCCGGTGTCGCCGATGTTGAAGATCGTCCCCATCGTGCTGACGAAGACTTCCCTCTGGAGGAGAGACCCGATGAGTCCGATGCCGATCTTCCAGTTGAACCCCAGCGGTTCGATTGCCGGCTCGATCAATTTCCCCATTCTGCCGGCGTAGCTCCGCTCCAGCTGTTCCGGCGGCGTCGCCCCCTCGATCTTCGGGTAAGAGGCCAGGAACCAGAGCACGATCGAAACCCCCAGGATGAACGTCCCGGCGTTCTGCAGAAAGACCTTCCCGCGGTCGACCATGATCAGCCCGATCGTCCGGAACGACGGCAGGCGGTAGGGCGGGAGCTCCATCACGAACGCCGGCTTGTCCCCCCTGAGGACGGTCTGTTTGAAGATCAGGGCCATGACAAGGGCGAAGACAATCCCGAGGATATACATCGCTGCCATCGTCAGCCCCTGGACGGGGAGGAAACCCAGCAGGAACCGCTCCGGGATGAACGCCGCGATGAGCAGGGTATAGACCGGCAGGCGGGCGCTGCAGCCCATGAGGGGGGCGATCATCATCGTGATGAGCCGGTCTTTGTGCGATTCGATCGTGCGGGTGGCCATGATCCCCGGAATGGCGCAGGCGAACGAGCCCAGGAGGGGGATGAACGCCTTCCCGTGCAGTCCCACTTTCCCCATGACCTTGTCCATGATGAAGGCCGCCCGCGACATGTACCCGCTGTCCTCCAGGACGGAGATGAAAAAGAACAGGGCGAGGATCTGGGGGATGAAGGTGACGACCGCCCCCACGCCCGCGATCACGCCCTTGACGATCAGGTCGCGCAGGTCGCCCGGGGGCATCGCGCCGGTGACGAGCGCGCCCAGGGCGTCGAACCCCGCGGTGATGAATCGCATGGGGTATTCCGCCCAGGTGAAGACCGCAACGAACATCAGCGTCATGAGGGCCAGGAAGATCATGAAGCCCCACACCCTGTGCGTAAGGATATGGTCGATCCGGTCGGAGAGGGGTCTGCCGCCCGGGCCGCTGGAGGACACCGCCCTGTCGCAGATTTGATTTATTCTGGCGTAGCGTCCCTCGATGAAGACCGATTGCCGGTCGATCCCCAGGAAGTCGAGTTTATCCCGGCCGGCCCGGACGCGCGCGATAATCTTCTCGTCGTATCGTTCGGCATGTTTCCCCGGAAGCTCCTGGGCGGTGAGGAGCGAGACTGCGTCGTGGTGCGCGATCAGCGCCGTGAGCGAATAGCGCCGCATCAGCTCCTCCTCGATCGCCGAGCATTCCCTCTTTGCAGCCTCCGGAAATTCGAAGAGACGCCCGGAGTTTGCCCCGTTGACGCGCGATGCGAGGGCCTGCCGCAACTCCGGGATTCCCCTGCCGGAGTTGGCGGCCGTCGGGACCACGGGGACCCCGAGGTCCTCCGAGAGGCGCTTAGCGTCGATGGTTTTACCGTCCTTCTCCGCAAGGTCGATCATGTTCAGGGCGATGACCACCGGTATTGTATGGTCGATCAGCTGTGTCGCGAGGTAAAGGTTCCGCTCAAGGTTGTTCGAATCGACCACGCAAAGGACCTTCGAGGGGGCAGGGGTCGAGGGATACCGGCCGAGGACGACCTCCGAGGCAATCTCCTCGTCGGGGGAGTTGGGGAACAGACTGTAGGTCCCCGGGAGGTCGATGAGCAGGGCATCGGTGCCGTCGGGCAGCCGGACTTTCCCCTCCTTCTTCTCGATCGTCACGCCGGGGTAGTTCGCCACCTTCTGGCGCAGACCGGTAAGGGCGTTGAAGATGGAAGTCTTCCCCGAGTTGGGGTTCCCCATAACGGCGATATGCACCGGGGTCTTCTGTGAACCGGTTCCCGACATCAGGGACGCCTGTCGATCAGCACGATGCGGGCCTCGGTCCGGCGCAGGGAGAGACGGTATCCTCGCACGGAGATCTCGATCGGGCCGCTGAACGGCGCCTTGCGGATCACCTGGATCTCGGAGCCGACCGTGATGCCGAGTTCCATGAGCCGCTGGCGGAGCGGAGTGCTTGCGCCGCCGATCGAGCGGACGATCCCTTTCCCGCCGCCGGGCAGTTTATCGATGGACATGGCGGACGCGTGCGCCGCCGCCCCGGCCCCGGTCTTGCCGTGGCGGTGAGAAAGGGGGTGTTCGGTTTTCATCGTTTTGTTCGTGAAGAGCAGCGGGAACATATGCCGAAAATCTGAAGTGTGGAATTATGGGGTTGAAATTTTTTCTCTTCGCAGACTTCTTTCTGTATCGCCTCGAGTTTCGTCGTGACGAATTCGAAGATGTCGCCGCACTCGAGGCAGATCATGTGGTCGTGGCGGGGGCGGCCGAAGGCCTTCTCGTAGCGGGAATGACTTTCCCCGAAACGGTATTTTGATATAAGGCCGCAGCTCACCAGCAGGTCGAGTGTATTATAGACGGTGGCCCGTGAGGCCTTCAGGCTCTTCCTGCTCAGGCTTGCATAGACCTGGTCGGCGTCGAAATGGCCTGTCATTTTCATGATCTCGTCCAGGAGGAGAAGGCGTTCGCGGGTCGGCCTGAGCTTCTTCTCGAGGAGGAATTTTTTCAGGATGTCCCGGGCGGAGGAAGTGTCCATCGGTGGTGCAATCTGTTTAGATTTAGTCTAAATATAAAAAGAAGGACGGGGAATTGCAAGCCCCGCAATGCCATCATATCGAGGGATTCCGGCTTGGAAATTCGCCGATAGGAAGGTACATTTTCGGAAAAATCAAAGATATGATAAACCTCGACGGTCGTATAGCGGTGATCACGGGAGGATCCCGCGGTATCGGAGCCGCATGCGCGGTCCTGTTCGCCAGGGCCGGGGCCGACGTCGGAATATTGTTTTATTCCGATAAACGGGCCGCTGACCGGGTCGCGGCGGATGTAAGGAAAAGGGGGAAAAAGGCCCTCATCGTGCGGGTTGACGTCGCCAGGATGAAAGATTGCGAGGACGCGATCCGTACCGTCACCAGGGAACTCGGCAATGTTGATATTCTCGTCAATTCGGCGGGAATATGGGAACACGCGCCTGTCGCCCGCATGTCCACCGCGGAATGGGAAAAAACCATCAGTGTCAACCTGGGCGGGACGATGAATATGATCAGGGCGGTGGTGCCCTCAATGATATCCCGGAAATACGGGAGAATCATCAACATCGCCAGTACGGCGGGGCAGCGGGGGGAAGCCGAACATTCGCATTATGCCGCGTCAAAGGGCGGGGTCATCGCGCTGACGAAATCGCTCGGCGTCGAGCTGATTCCCCGGGGAATTTGGGTGAATTGCGTTTCGCCCGGGTGGGTCGATACCGACATGGCTTCCGGGACATTGAAAAACCGCAGAAGGAAGAAAGAGATAGAGGAATCGATCCCCAGGGGACGCGTTGCCGGCGCAATGGACGTCGCCGGTCCTGTCCTCTTTCTTGCGTCGAATCTGGCCGATCATGTCGTCGGAGCCAATATTTCCGTGAATGGCGGGAGTGTGCTGGCCTGAAAATATGGGAAATCGGGCCAATTTTAAAGGAATTTGGGGTTCCTGCCGGAATCAGCGAAATTCGTATAAATTCCTTGCATAATTGGTGAATTCTGCTATATTTTAGCCGATAAATTTCATCACCGGAGAATGGCATTAAATAAAAGGAATCTTCTGAAAGGACGGCCGATCAATACCAGGCCGATCCCGAAGAATATTTCAGTCACCCATCTCGTTGATGATTATTTTCAGGCCTATAACGCGGGGCGGTTGAGGGAGGCGTGCCATCTCTTCGCGGAAAAAATGCTCCGGGACGATACCACGATCGGTATGAGCGTCACCGGGGCGCTGACCCCCGCCGGATTGGGCGGATCCTGCATCGTTCCCCTGATTGAAGCGGGTTTTGTGGATTGGATCGTCAGCACCGGGGCAAACCTTTACCATGACACCCATTTCGCGATCGGCCACACGCTCCACCGGGGAACCCCGCATGCGGATGACCGCCTCCTGAGAAGGAGCGGGATCATCCGGATTTACGACATTCTGTTCGATTACGAGGTCCTTCTCTCCACGGACGCCTTTTTCAGGAAATTGTTTATCCTCGACGAGTTTCAGAAGGAGATGGGGACCGCCGAACTGCACAACCGGCTGGGGAAATATGTCGCGGCCAGGGAAAAAGCCCTCAGGATACGGCACCGGAGCATCCTTTCGTCGGCGTACCGCTGCGGCGTGCCGGTCTATACGTCGTCCCCCGGCGACAGTTCCATCGGCATGAACATCGCGGAGGCGGCCCTGAACGGTTACGACATCAGGATCGACGGCCTGCTGGACGTCAACGAAACGGCAGCGATCGTCCTGTATGCCAAGCGGAAGAAGGGAAAAAGCGCCGCCCTGATGTTCGGGGGGGGATCCCCGAAGAATTTCATCCTCCAGACCGAGCCCCAGATACAGGAAGTGCTCGGCATCGACGAAAGGGGGCACGATTACTTCCTCCAGGTGACCGACGCGAGGCCCGATACGGGGGGCCTTTCCGGTGCCACGCCGGGCGAGGCGGTGACATGGGGAAAGGTCGATCCCGACCGGCTGCCGGACGCCGTTGTCGCCTATCTGGACGCGACGATCGCCATGCCGATCATGACGTCGTACGCCCTGGCCAGGGTCCGGCCGAGACGCCACAAACGACTGTACGACAGGAGGGGAGAACTGATCGCCCGCCTGTACGACGAGCACAGGAAGGCCGTACGAAAGAAAAAGATAACGCGGAAATAAAATAACCCGATCCCGGAACACGCAATCCGTGCCGGGGAGGATATCCTATCACAACCACAATGGAGGGTGTATATGAGCAGATTCACTGAATTGCGCGACCTGCTGGATTCTTTCGAGAAGGACTTCGTGAAGTTCTACGAGAAAGGCAACAAGTCGGCCGGGACGCGGGTCCGCAAGGACATGAACGAGCTGAAGCGGAAGGCACAGGAAATCCGCAAGGAAGTCCAGGACATGAAGGCCGCCATGAAGGGTCCCGAAACGTCCGCGTAACACGCTCCACCGTCATCCGGGCAGAGGGCGGGACGCCGCGAGGCGCGCCCGCCCCTGCCCGTCTTTTTTCCCATCACCGTCCCCCGCGCGGGGCCGGCGTTCTACCGGAGGTCTCCCCATGAACAGCATCCGATCGTACCTCGCGTTGCTCTGCGCCGTTTCGCTTTCACTCGGCGCGAGGGGCGATGCCGATTACCGCAAGATTCATTTCGATGCGCTTGTCGTCGACACCCACAACGACGTCGCCCAGCGTATCCTGGGCGGCGAGGACATCTCGTCCCGTACCGGACACGGCCATTCGGACCTGCCGCGCCTGGCCGAGGGGGGAGTGGACCTTCAGCTCTTCTCGATCTGGGTCCCCCCCGAGAAGACATCGAGGGGTTACTTCGACCAGGCCGTCGAACAGCTCGACTCGATCGAGGGTCTCGCCCGCCGCAATCCCGGCCGGCTGGCGCTTGCCCCGGACGCGGCCGGGGTCGATTCCATCGTCGCCGCCGGGAAAATCGCCGGGATGTTCGGGCTGGAAGGCGGGCACCACATCGGGGACGACATCTCGAAGCTCGACTACTTTTACGGGAGGGGGGTCCGGTATATGACCCTCACCTGGAACAACAGCACCGGGTGGGCGACCTCGGCGTCCGATGAAACCGATCCTGAGAAGAAACTTCCGCACCGCGGTTTGACCGATTCCGGCAGGGCGATCGTGCGGAAAATGAACGACATCGGGATGCTCGTGGACGTCTCGCACGTCGGCGAGCAGACCTTTCGCGACGTCATGGAGACGACCCGGAAGCCGGTGATCGCATCGCATTCCTCGGTCTGGACCATTGCTCCCCATCGAAGAAACCTCAGGGACTGGCAGCTCAGGGCCCTGAAGGAAAACGGCGGGGTCGTGTTCATCAATTTCGCGCCATGGTTCATCGACAGCACCTTCGGCAGGAAGGAAGACGTGATGAGGCGGCGGAACAAGGCCCGCATCGATTCCATCCAGTCGCGCATCGCCGGGGACGAATTCCTGAAGGATTTCTATTCGGCCGAACAGCTCACGGCCGAGTATGACACGATACGGCCGACGCTGAAACAGGTGCTGGACCATTTCGAGTACGTCATCCGCCTGATCGGGGCGGACCACGTGGGGATCGGCTCGGATTTCGACGGGATCACCGTGGCGCCGGCCGGCCTGGAAGACGTGACAAGATTCCCGGAACTGACGAAAGGGCTCCTCGAACGGGGCTATTCCGAAGGGGATGTGAGGAAAATCCTCGGAGGGAATTTCATGAGGGTGCTGAGGGCCGCGGAAAAGAAATAACCCGTACCCGGCGCTGCTGTTTGGACAGATGTCCTTATCGCATCAACACCATCTTCCTGCTCGCCGCGAACGTCCCCGCCCTCATCGTATAGATATACACGCCGCTCGGCAGACCGTCCGCGTTGAACTCCACGTCGTGCCTGCCCGCCTCGAACCGCCGCGAGGCGATCGTCGCGACCTCATTTCCGAGTACGTTGTAGAGCCTGATGCTCACCATCTCGTCCGCGGGGAGCGAGAACGAAACCTTCGTGACGGGATTGAACGGATTGGGGTAATTCTGCCCCAGGGCGAACTCCGTCGGGAGGCTCTCCTGCCCGGCCACCAGCTGTACCGACGTTTCGCCGCCTTCCGACGCCGGGATGGTCAGTGTCGCCCCATCGGTGAGCGCGATAACCGCGCCGGCTGCGTCGCGGATGAAATACCCCGGCCCGCCGGTACCGCGCAACCTCGCGCTCAGCCGGATCCCGGACCCCGGATTCGCGATGAGAATGGTCTTCGATTGCGACCCTTCCGCCTGCCGGAGGAACGACGCAAAAAACGTATCGTCCGAGAAGCGCGCGTCGAACCCGCCCTTCGGCGGTTTCGGGGGGAGAGCAGTCTTGAGGGGCGCGTCGACTCCCGCGGCGAAGTAGAGCGTCCGCGAACCGCCCGAGCCGTCCGTGACGGTGATGCTGTTGTACTCGTCCGCCCTGAATTTTAACGCGCTTTTCGGCGCCGCCCCCGGCAGGAGCGTCAGGTAGATCTCACCAGGCTGGTCGGTCTGCACCCAGTATCCGCGTCCCGGTTTGATCGAATCCGCCCTGGAGTACCCCTCGTCATACAGGTAGAATTCCGAGGTCAGGATCCCGGAGGGATTGGTGGTCACCGCCTGGACCGGGACCGGTTCATAGATCGACCCGACGAGGTTCCAGCCCGTTTCCACGGGGATGGTGTCGGTTTCGAACGTATAGCCGTCCACGGGGAACGACTGCGATATCGCGAATTTCATCCAGTATCCCGGCCCTGTCCGGAGCGTGTCCGCCTGGTAATATCCGCCGTCGAATCCGAATGCCGCCGTCGTCGCGGTGGCGAACAGGATGGTTTTGATGCCCGTGACCGGTTCCACCGGCAGAGAGACGAGGTTCCAGCCGTCGGTGACGTCGATGGAGAAGAGCGTCCTCGTGCCGATGTTCAGGAAGACCGGGATCAGGATGTCGCCGGTGACCGAGTCGTTACTCGCGAGCCGGAGCATGGTGAAGTAATCTCCGAGCGGTTCGTCCAGGGCGTTCGTCGTCAGAACCACGACGGCGGTGTCGCCGGCCGTTATGGTGAGCGTGTCCGGGTTCGCGGTGATCCACGCCGGGAGCGCGCCGGCGCTGTCGGCGACCACCACGTCGAGCGGATTGAAGCCGGTGTTCCGCACGACGAGGGTGTCGTACCCGACCTCGGCCGAATCCAGGTCGACGATGAACGCTCCGGGTGCGTTCGCGATGGTCGGCCCGAGGACGTTGACCACGACCGGGACCACGAGCGGGTTCGATTCAGAGTCGTTGCTCTCGAACGTGAAGCTCCCGCTATAGGTTGTCCACTGGCTCCAGAGCGACCCGTCGACGTCGAAGTGGACGATCCCCGAGTCCAGCGAGGGGATATTGACCGAGTCCTCGGTGAGGCTGAGCCAGAAACTTGAAGGATCCTTCGTCACCGATCCGGCCAGGACCGAATCGCCGGTGTTGTAGATCCGGAGGGAATCGGAGAAGACCGATCCCGGGATGATGGAATATGAGACCGTGTCCGGGGCGATGACAATCGCCGCTCCGAGCGTCCCGGTGTTCCCGCTCATGATCAGCGACACATGCGTCGGCGGGTTGAAGATTGTCGTTTTATGTGTGATGCGCAGCGTATACAGGGTTCGTCCCGGCGCGTCGACCAGGATCTGCTCCACGTTGTCCCGCGCGTTATCGCCCGTGGTCGCGCCGCTTGCGGGTGAGGCCGGGTTCAGTATCCAGGGATAAAAAACGGCGCCGTCGCTCTTCCGGATGATCCTCATGTCCACGTCGTTGCGGAGGATCGGGTTGGGGGGATCGACCACGGCCGGGGGGAGACCCACCGGGATGTCGTTCCAGGAGATCGTGGCCCTCAGCGGCTCGTCGCCGGTGCTCGCGAAATCGATCAGTACCGTATCACCCGTGAACACGTCGAACTCCCGGATGTGCGAATCCGGTCCGTCGGCGCTGTCGAGTGTCATCAGGTCGGCGGCCTTGCGCGTGTTCATCAGCCCCCACCCGAAGCGGTAATCGGGTCCGGGGTCGGCGCCGGCCTCGTCCGCCGTGTGGAGGATAATCCCCTTCATGGTGGAGGCGAGGATGGAATCGCCGCCGTGGAGGTTCTGATGGTGCTGCAGGAGGAGGCCGATCGACCCGGTCACCGAGGGGGCGGCCATGGATGTTCCGCTCAATGAGCCGTACGCAATGTTGGAGGTCTCGAGGGAGGAATAAAGGCCCACGCCGTTGGCGACGATGTCGGGCTTGATCCGCCCGTCGTCGGTGGGGCCCCAACCGCTGAACGAGCTCATCACTACGCCGGAAGGTGTGGAATATCCGCCGGAGATGTCTTCCACCGCTCCCACGATGAGCGGGTTCTTGGAGACCGAGCCGGCCGAGAGGCAGTCGTACCCGCTGTTGCCGTCCCTGTTGCGGACGGTGGTCGAAAGGACCCATCCCCCGTTCCAGACCCAGTGAGTGACGCTGCCGGCGGGTCCCTCGTTACGATCATTGCCTGCGGATTTGACGATGAGATAATACGGGGCGTTATAGGCGACTGCGTCCCAGTCCTGCGACTCCTGGGCGTAAAAACCGAACAAATAATCCTCCACCGTGCTCACCGAGATATCGCCGAACCAGACCCACCTGTTGTCGTCGAGATAATTGAAGTCCCACCCTGTGATCAGTCCGTACGAGTGGTTCGACGTCCTGAGGCCGGCCGCCGCCTGTGTCGCCATCTCGGACAAATCGCTCGTCCAGTCGAACGCCTTGAGCTGGGCGGCGTACGACATACCCCTGGCCGGAGATGAGACGCCGGCCGCGATCATCGTCCCGGCCACGTGCGTGGAGTGGAAATTCGCCACTCCCTGGGTGGTGAGGACGCGTCCGGTGAATTCCTGGTGCGTCGTCCGGACGCCGCCGGCGTCCCACTCGCCGAGCGTGACCCCGCTCCCGGTGAGGCTGTACCCGGCGACGCCGCCCGGATACACCTTGTCGGTGGAAATCGTTTTACCGGAGATCACGTTGTCGGTCTTATAGTAGAC
This sequence comes from Bacteroidota bacterium, assembly GCA_035292425.1. GTDB lineage: Bacteria > Bacteroidota > Ignavibacteria > UBA10030 > SZUA-254 > SZUA-254. The sequence continues at coordinate 2,958 of DATDQD010000055.1, read as the reverse complement.
GGGGATGCCGTCGCGGAGCCGCTTCAGTTCGCGAACGGTTCCGTCCGGCGCGATGCTCCGGATCGGCAGGTTCAGTTCCCCGGCGAGGGACTCCGCTTCCGCCCGTTCCAACCGCCAGCGGAGGTCGAAATCGGCGGAAAGGGTTTCGAGTTTTACCTGCGCGGGGAGCGTGGCGGCGAAAAGAAGGATCGGGAGCGTTGTAAGTATTGTCCGCGAAGGTCTCATGGTATCTGTCCGTACAAAATATGTTTCCGGAAGGGAAATTTATATAAGCTAAGAAAAACACGCTATCCAAGCAAATTTACACAAATATCCCCCAAATCCTTTGATTCTGCCAAAAAAAATTGTATTATAGAGCCTACAATTTTTGAGTTTAATGGCAGACGAAACATTCGATCAGGCGGCGCAGAACAACGGAAACGAGGATCGCCCTCAACGTCCGATCCAGGTTGAACCGCCTCCGTCGGCGCCGGTAGTGCCGAATATCCCCCAACCACCCCAACCCGCGCAGGCCATCCCCCCCGCACAGGACCTGCCACAGCAGGACTTGCCACAGCAGGACTTGCCACAGCAGGAGCGGCCGCAGCAGGACCGGCCGCAACAGGACCGGCAGACATCGGAAAGTCAACCTGCGGGGAACGAACAACCGGATTCCGCCCCACAGCAACAACCACCGCAACAGCCGGAGCAACAGCGGGGTCGGCAACAGGGAAGGGGCAGGGAGGGCCAGGACCAGAGACGCAACCGCCCCCGTCAGGACGACAGGAGGTCCAGGAATCGTATCGACCGGCCCGACCGCCAGGACCGCCCCGAACGGACCGAGAGACCAGATCGTCCCGAACGGGCCGAGAGGCCCGAGCGGTCCGACAGACCCGAGCGGTCCGACAGACCCGTGCGCTCCGACAGACCGGAGCGTTCAGAGCGTTCGGAACGCTTCGACCGTTCGCACGACTCCCACGGGCCCCGCGGCGGCAGGGAAGTTTCGCTCGTCATCCCCGTCTATAACGAGGAAGGATCGCTCCGGGAACTGTACGACAACATCAGGAACGGCCTGGGCAGGATGCAGCGCTACGAGATCATCTTCGTGGACGACGGCAGCACCGACGGCTCCGCCCGTGTGCTCGCGGAACTCCGCAACCGCGACAGGGCAAGGATCAAGGTCATCCGCTTCCGGCGCAATTACGGAAAATCCGCGGCGCTCTCCGTCGGCTTCGCCGAGGCGACGGGCGAGGTGGTCGTCACGATGGACTCGGACCTCCAGGACGACCCCGGGGAAATCCCCTCGCTCGTGAACGAGATCCGGAAGGGTTACGACCTCGTGTCCGGGTGGAAGAAAAAGCGGCGCGATCCGATCACGAAAATCATTCCCTCGAGGTTTTTCAACTTCGTCACTTCCATGCTGACCGGCGTCCGCCTTCACGATATCAACTGCGGTCTCAAGGCGTACCGCCGCGAGGTCGTGAAAGAGATCAAAGTCTACGGCGAACTCCATCGCTACATCCCCGTGCTGGCGCACTGGCTGGGGTTCAAGATCACCGAAATCCCGGTGACGCACCACCGGAGAAAGTACGGCAAGACGAAATTCGGCATCGGCAGGTTCTGGAAGGGGTTCCTCGACCTGCTGACGGTGCTGTTCACCACCAGATACCTGCGCCGGCCGCTCCACCTGTTCGGTTTCTGGGGTATGCTCTTCTTCCTGGCGGGATTCGCCGTCGACCTCTACCTTGTCTACCTCAAGTTCACGGAGGGTCAGTCGCTGAGCAACCGGCCGCTGTTCCTCGGGGGCGTCCTGCTGATCATCGTCGGCGTTCAATTTATTTCGATCGGCCTTCTCGGCGAGATGATCATCAAGACGAAGAGCGAGGGGACGGAGACCTATTCCATCCGGGAGATGCTGAAGTAGAACCTGGCATTCCCCGTCGATCCCCGACATGCAGAATAAAAAAACCGGCACTGGACATCTTCCGGGGCCGGGGGCGGCGCCGGGGGAGTGGCAGGCGCATGTACTGATCGGCGTCCTCGTCCTCCTCTTCTTCCGCGACATCCTCCTGCGGACCTCCTTCTTCTGGGAGGACTTCCTCTACCAGTATTACGCCTTCAGGTCATTCGCGGCGACATCCCTCGCGGGCGGCGAACTTCCGCTCTGGAACCCCTACACCTTCAGCGGCATGCCCTTCCAAGCGGACATCCAGTCGGCCATCTTCTACGTCCCGAACCTCCTCCTGACGCTCTTTGCGGGAGGGGGGCGGCTGGACTACTGGTGGGTGGAAGTCTCGATCGTCCTGCATTTCGCGCTCGCCGGCTCCGGGATGTATTTCCTGGGGCGGAGTTTCGGGCTCGAACGGTGGTACGCCCTGTTCTCCGCCCTGGCCTACTGTTTTTCCGGTTTCATGGTCGGGCACCTCATCCACCAGGGCTTCATCTACCAGGCGGCATGGTTCCCGCTCGTCTTCCTGACGTTCAGGAAAGCCCTGCTCGGGAAGTCGCTTTCGTATGCGATCGTCTGCGGACTTCTGCTCGGGCATTCCCTGCTCGCCGGCGCGCCGCAGATCACCCTCTATATCGTCCTCTTCCTCTTCCTCTATTTTCTGTTCGAGCTGGTCTCCCGCCTCGTGTCTGAGGGATTGAAAGCGGCGTTACGCGTCGCGGTCCTGGCGGCCGTCCCGATCGTCCTCGCCGTCCTCGTGACGGCCGTCCAGCTCCTGCCCACGGCGGAACTGGCGCCCCTGTCGCAGCGCGCGGAGATCACGTATGAAAAGGCGGCGGAGGGGTCGTTCGGCATTACGCAGTTCATCACGTTCGCCGTCCCGAAGTATTTCGGTGCGAGCGGGGCGCAGGGGTCCGGCTACCAGGGGCCCGGCGAGTACTGGCAGTACTGGGAAACGGCCGGATACATCGGCGTCGCGGCGCTCGTCTTCGCCGTCATCGCCGTGTTCGCCCTCAGGAAAAACCCCTTCG
>DATDQD010000054.1:0-11128 GCA_035292425.1 Bacteroidota bacterium | reverse complement strand
CTCGGCCGGAGCCTGCCGGTGCTGACGCGCGGCGACCTCGCCGCGGCGTCGGTCATGGCCGCGGTCACGTACCTCGCGGCGAAGTTCCCCGCGCCGACCGGGCCGGTCCACGCCGCGGTGTTCTTCGCGGCCTCGGTCCTGCTGATCGCCGCGGGGAGGCTCGCCGACCGCCTCTGGGATTCAACGATGGCCCCGGCACTCCGTTTCTCCGCACCGCAGCTGTGCATCATCTCCCGCTTCCCGTTCCGTCTCCTCGGCGGGGGGATCGCCTTCACCGTCGCGCTGCTGGCGGCGAAACGGGCGGGCATCGTGCCGGTCAGGGACATTCCCGCGGTCGAAATATTCATGACCGGCGTCGTCCTCTCCGCCTGTTACCATGCATTCGTGGAAGGCTGGAAATACCTCAGGGGAAACCTCCGCCCCGGAACGGAGGACACACCGGAGAGGAACGATCGATGACGAAGGTCGAACAGCGAAAGATGATCGAAACCCTCGGAGAGTACGGGCACAAGATGCGGGGTCGCGAGTGCGACGACTTTGACATGATGCGCAAGCGCGACAGGGACGATGAGGAACTGGACAGGCTCTCGGTGCAGAGGCTCCTCGAAATGTACGAGAAGTACGTTCCCGAACGGTTCAGGTAAGGGCGGAGGCTTTGTCCCGTGGCGGTCGTTCTATTAAAAAATCTGCCGGGTTTTCCCGGGTCGCCGGAGGGCGAGATCGCCGCGCGCCTTGCCGCGGGGAGGAACGAATCGTTTTTTTATGTGGCCCCCACCCGGAGAAAGGTCCGCGAGCTCCAGCGGGAATTCCTCTCCCGGTGCCCGTCGGGGGTCTCGGGCCCCTTCCAGGTGTTCACACTCGAAACGCTCGCCGCCGCGATCTGTTCGCTTCTCCTTCCTCCGAGGCGTCTGCTGAGCCCGCAGCTGCAGGCCGCCTTCGTCCAGGAGGCGATCCGGTCGCGGGCCTCCGACCTCCGGTATTTCACGCTGCGGGGCCCGGCGCGCCGTCTCCCCCGCGGCACCCTCGCCCGCATCACCAACGTCATCAACCGGCTGAAGGAGTCGGGCGTCTACCTCTCCGCGCTGATGCAGGAGATCGGTGAGGGGGAGGAGAGCGAACGGCTCAAGCTCAGGGACATCGCCCTCATTTATGAAACATACGATCGGCTCCTCGAAGACCGGTACATCGACCCCCCCGGCCTGCTCAAGGAGGCGAACCACGCCTGGACCAGGCCCGGCTCCGGGGAGGCCTTTCGCGCGCGGTACCCGGGGGTCGATTTTCTCGCGGTCACCGGCTTCGACGAATTTTCCGACCCCGAGCTGACGCTCCTCCATTACCTTTCGGAGGTCCCCGGCCTGGGGACCATGGTCTCCTTCGATTACCATCCCGATAATGAAAACCTCTTCGGCCACCTCAGGGAAAATTACACGAAGTTCCTGGCCATGGGGTTCGGCCTGGCCGGCGCGCCGGCCGGCGGGATGCCGGCGTTCCACGCCCACATCGCCCGGAGGCTCTTCGCCCCGGAGGAGAAGGGGGCCGGGAAGTTCGATACGGCCGGCATCGTCACCGCCTGCCCGGCGCCGGACCGGGTGAGGGAGGCGGAACTGATCGCGAAAATCATCAGGACGAGCATCGCCGACGCGCCGGGGCTCGGGCCGGGCGACATCTGCGTCTGCATGCCAAGACCGGAGCTCTACTCGGCGATCATCAGGGAGGTGTTCGAACAGGCGGGGATCCCGGCGAACGTCACCGACAGGTTCTACCTCGAGGAATCGGCGCTGGTCACGGGAATCGTTTCGATGCTCATGGTCGCCGCGAACAATTTCCGCATCGGGGATATCATGAGGGCCGGCACCAATCCATTCCTGGACATCGCCGGCGAGGCCGGGAGCATCGATGCGCCGAATCTCCTCCGCACCGCCTCGGAGCTGAGGACGGTCTCGGGAAGACAGCGGTGGTTCGACCGCATCGAGTCGAGGACCAGGTTTCTCCTGCGGGCCCACCCGGACGACGAGGGATACGGCGCCCGGCGCGCCACCGCCGAAGCCGGCCGGCTGAAGAAGGCGATGGCTGACCTCGGGGCCCTGGACCGCCTGATCGCGGGGTTCCGTCTCCCGATGACCCCCGGGGAGTTCCGGGACGCGGTCGTGCGGCTTGCCGCCGACCTGGGGGTGGCTGGAAAAATAGCCCTCGCCGGTTCCGCGGGCGTCCGGGCGACGGACGTGGAACGGGAGGCCAGGGCGTATGCCGAATTCCTCGGGTTCATCGACGATTTTCCGGAGGTCCTGGAGAGAGAATCGCCTGCCGGCGAGGCCCGCCCGCTGGCCTGGCACATGGAACGGTTCCGCCCGCTGCTCTCGCAGGTCCGGTACAACGTGAGACAGCGCTACGGGGAGGGGGTGATCGTCACGTCGATCGACGAGACCAGGGGGCTTTCCTTTCCCGTCGTGGTCCTGGCGGGGCTCGTCGACGGCGAATTCCCGTCGGTGTACGAACCGGAGGTCTTCCTCACCCCCAAAACCCGGGAGAGGCGCGAGCGATATCACCTCCACGAGCAGCGATACCTCTTCTACCAGGCCCTGTCGGGATGCACGGGACGGCTCTACCTCACGTGGCCGCTCAGGGAAAACGACGTCGACCTCAATCCCTCCGGTTTCCTCGAGTGGCTGGAGGCCGCCGCCTCCATCGCCAGGTTCGAGGCGGACGGCGAACACCCCTTCGCGCATACGGTCGTCACTCCGGACGAGGCGCTCGCGAGGAAGGTGGAAAAGATCGAGCCACCGACGGACGGTCCGGCGGAGGAATCGCCGGACGCGGGGGCGCCGGACCGGGGACCGCTGGACGCAGGGACAGAGATGCTGGCACATGTCAGGGCGGCGATCGCCATGGAGAACGCGAGGAGGCACGATTCGGGCGGAGAGCTGTTCCGCGGACTGCTCGGGCCGGACGGCATCACACCCCGCTCGGCGTCACGGCTGGCCTCCTTCAGGAACGCGGTCTATTCTGTGACCCAGCTCGAGACATACGGAGACTGCCCCTTTCGATTTTTTGCCGGGAGGGTCCTCCAACTGAGGGTGACCGAACCGCCCGAGGAGGGTATCACCCCCCGGGAGATGGGGAAACTCCTCCATGAAATTCTCTATGAATTTTACCTGGACCGCCGGTCGCGCGGACTGCCGCCGATCGCCGGGATCGGGGATGAGCAGTTCCGTTCGGCGCTCGACGGGCTCCGGGAGATCGCGGTCCGGAAATTCGACGAGGCCGCGGTCGATGACGTTTTCTGGGAAATCAGCCGGGAGACCGTGCTCGGGAGCCCCGGACGGAAGGGGACGCTCGAGGCGATGCTCGCGTCCGAGAGAGACTCCGGCGTGAAGGCCGTGCCGGCCTTTTTCGAGGTGCGCTTCGGGAGGGCGGGGGAAGACCTGAAGTATTCCGACCCGGAATTGTACAGCGAGACGCCCGTCCCCGCGGGGGGGATCTTTCTCCAGGGGAAAATCGACCGCATCGATCTTGCCGGCGACGCCTTCCGCGTTGTGGATTACAAAACGGGTTCGGGCATCCCGGCGAAAAAAGAAGTCGACGAGGGGACAAGCCTCCAGCTTCCCCTCTACCTCCACTGCGGGGAAGCAATCCTGTCAGCGAAAACCGGCAGGCCGATGACGGGGGGCGCCGGCCTCTACTACCATCTCCGGCCCGATTTCGACGCAGCCGCCAGGATTGGAAGCAGGGAATTCAGCGGGATCCTACTCGATCCCGAACGCAGGTTCAGGCTCGCCGAGGACGGCGGGGCGCTGCGGGAGCAGATACGCGCGGCCGTCGCGCGTGCCGACGGTTATGCCGGCCTCATTGCCCGGGGACATTTTCCCGTCGAGCCGAGGGACCCCGCGAAGGTCTGCAGGAGCTGCGACTTCCGGAGAATGTGCAGGATCCGGACCCGGATGTCGTCACAACCGGCGGCGGACGGGGAGCGGAGCGGTAACGAATCCCAACAACGGAACGATTGAAACCATGGCCGCAAAACTTCAACGCATCGGCATACTCACCGGCGGCGGCGACTGCCCCGGACTCAACGCGGTCATCCGCGGCATCAGCAAACCCGCGATGAGCTTTTATCATTCGACGGTCATCGGGATCCAGGACGGCTTCGAGGGGCTCGTGGAGGGTTCCATGAAGGAACTCTCCTGGCTCGACGTTTCCGGGATCATCGGCCTGGGGGGCACGATCCTCGGCACGTCGAACAAGGGAGACCCCTTCCGGTACCCGATCGTCAGGGACGGCGCCGTCTCGGTCGAGGATTGTTCCGGCCGGGCGATGAAGCATTACCGGGACTGGAACCTCGACGTCCTGTTCGCCATCGGCGGCGACGGTACGATGCACATCGCGCGGAAGTTTTCGACGATGGGCATGAACGTGATCGGCATACCGAAAACCATCGACAACGACCTCGACGGCACGGACGTGACATTCGGTTATGACACCGCGCTCCAGATCTCCACGGAAGCGATCGACCGGCTCCATACCACCGCGACCTCGCACCACAGGGTCATGGTCGTGGAGGTCATGGGGAGGTACGCCGGATGGATCGCGTTGGGCGCCGGACTGGCCGGTGGGGCGGACATTCTTCTTATTCCGGAAATCCCGTTCCGGTGGGAGTGCATCTACCGGAGGGTCCGGGAACGGAGCCTGGGGGCGCGGTTCAGCATCGTGTGCGTCGCCGAGGGGGCCGTCCCGGAAGACGGGGAGATCGTCGTGAAGGAACATGACATTAAGCGCACCGACCCGGTCCGCCTGGGGGGGATCGGCGACCTGGTGGCCCGTCGGATCGCCGAACACACCGGCCTCGAGACGAGGGTCACGGTCCTCGGGCATCTCCAGCGGGGGGGGAGCCCGACCGCCTACGACCGGATCCTCGCCTCGAAATTCGGAGTCATGGCGCTCGACGCCGCGTCGCGCGGGGAATTCGGATGCATGGTCAGCCTCCGCGGATCGGAGGTCGGCACCGTCAGGCTCGAAGACGCCATCGGGAAGAGGAAATTGGTGCAGCCCGGCTCGCAGATCGTGACCGCGGCGAAGGGGACGGGGATCATGTTCGGCGATTGCTGACCGATCGCCGGCGCCCGAAGGAGATCCGCCCCAGGCGATGAAACGCACCGCGAACATACCCGCGCTCACCACCGGCCTCCTCCTCGGGGCGTACTCCAAAGGATTCTTCCCCATGGCCGATCCCGAAGACGGCCGGATCGGGTGGCATTCCCCCGACCCCAGGGCGGTCATCCTGCTCGACGACTTCCGCGTCACCCGCAGCCTGAAGCGAACCGTGGAACGGGAGACGTTTACGGTCACGACCGACCTCGATTTTCCGGCGGTTGTCGCGCGCTGCGCGGAGCGCGACGAGACCTGGATTTCCCGTGAGATCGCCGACGCATACACCGGACTGTGGCGGGAAGGATACGCCCACAGCGTCGAGTGCCGCTCCGGAGGCGAACTGGCGGGAGGCCTGTACGGAGTCGCCATCGGGGGCGCCTTCTTCGGGGAGTCGATGTTCAGCCTTCGGACGGATGCGTCCAAGGTCGCCCTCGTCCACCTCGTCGGGATCCTCCGGGGCGGGGGATTCACCCTCCTCGACATTCAGTTCATAACCGCCCACCTGGCACGATTCGGGGCGATCGAAATTTCCCGGGAGACCTATCTCGGGCTGTTGGCCCGGTCCCTGCCGAAAACCGTAAAATTTCCCCCTCCAGGGCCAAAACCTCTCCCACCGGGTTATTGACACTGTAAATTATTATCGGTAATTTAACCCATTCCCGTAGATTCATTCCACCCGAAATGATCATCGAAGAAAGCCAGGTCGGAGGTGTGGCCGTGTTCAACCTGACCGGCGATTTTATCAGCGAACCGGACCAGATCACCTTTCAGCAGAAGGTCCGCGACCTCGTCCGCCTCGGAAAAATCCGCCTCGTCGTGAATCTCCGCAAGGTCCATTATATCAACAGTTGCGGGATCGGGTCCCTCGTCGGCGCTCTCACGACCCTCCGGAGATCCGGGGGGGAGATCTACCTGGCGGAGACGAGCCGGGAAGTAAGGAGCGTTTTCGAAACCGCACAACTCCAGCTGATCTTTCACTTTCATTCCACCGTCAACGACGCGGTCCGCACCGTCGGTCAGCCGGGCGCCTGAGTCCGCAACCAGGGAGCAGCCAATCACAGGCAATCAACGGCGTGTCACCCCCCCCGGACCCGGTCCGGCAGCCGGCCGTTTCGTTCCTGCGAATAGTCTCTGATGGAGAAAAAGTTCAGAAAGGATTTCAGCTCTCTCGAATCGATCGATGAGTTCGTCCGGTCGTTCGCGGCGGGACACGCGCTCGACGAGAACATGGTGTTCACGCTCAATTTCGTCATCGAGGAAATCTTCACGAACATGGTCAAATATCAGCCATCGGGCAGGAACGACGTATCGATCGACATTTCCGGCGACACCCGCGCTCTCAGGATCCGGATGACAGACTACGGCGTCGACTATTTCGATCCGACCACCGCCCCCCCCGTCGACACCGGGAAACCCATCACGGAACGAAAGCCGGGAGGACTTGGGGTCCACCTGGTCCGGAAGTACGTGGATGAATTCAGGTACGAGTACCTTGGCAGCGACAGCGTCATCACAATGGTAAAAAAATTGAAGGCATAGCATGTTCAACGCGACTGTCCCGGAAGAAGGCCGGATCCGGCTCTCCGGAAGGTTCGATGCCGCGCAGGTGGAGAAGGCGAGGGCGGTGTTCGACCAGATTAAAGACTCGACGACCGTGGATTTCGCCGAGCTTGATTATATCTCCAGCGCCGGCCTGGGGATATTGCTGATGACCCAGAGACGGCTCCGGGAATCCGGGAAAAGCCTTAAACTGATCAATATGAACAAACATATCGGGGACGTCTTCCAATATGCCGGTTTCGACAGGATTTTTGAGATAACCTAGGAAAATCGGCATTTTTTCCCATTTCGAGCCGTCACGGCGTTCAACCGCAGACAATTTTAAGAGGAGGCGCCAACTTTTTGCGCAGTCGCCTGTATTTCCTATGACCGACGATCAGACACTTGTCAGGCGATATCTCGAGGGTGAACGGGGGGCATTCGGACCCCTCGTTGAGAAGTACCAGAAGACGGTCTACAACGTCGCGTTGAGAATGATCAATGATCCCGATGACGCGGCGGACATTACACAGAACGTCTTCATCAAAGCCTCGGAAAAGCTGGGCACCTACAATCCGAAGTTCAAATTTTTCAGCTGGATTTACAGGATCACCGTCAACGAATCGATCAACTTCGTCGAATCGTCAAGAAGAAACGAGGGACTGGATGAGGAGCCGGCCGCGGGGGACCGCAATCCCGAAGAGATTCTGCAGGCCGGGATGCTCTCGAACTCGGTCGAGGAAGGGTTGACGAAATTGAGCGACGACAACAGGATCGTCATCATTCTCAGGCACTTCGAGGAACTTTCGTACGACGAAATAGGCTTCATCCTGGATCTGCCGGTCAGGACAGTCAAATCGCGCCTCTTCACGGCGCGGCAATCGCTGAAAAAAATATTATCCAACAGACTCGAACTATGAATCGCGAACAATATCAGGATCTCGTCTACCGGGAACTCGACGGCGATCTCACGCGGGCGGAGAGCGCCCGGCTCAGGGATATCCTGGCATCGGACGCCGAGGCTCGCCGGTTCTACGAGGAAAGCCTTTCGCTGTTCGGCCTTCTGAAATCCGTTCCCAGGCAGGAACCTTCGCCGGAATTAAAAAAGGTCGTTCTCAACAGCATCAAAACGCCGGACCCCCCTGCCCGGCACGCATTAATTCACACCATCAACTCATTATTCACGTTCTCTCATTCACAGGAGGTAGTCATGAAAAACAAACTCATCATCGGCGGAGCACTCGCAGCCATCGCGGTTCTCTACTTCGCCGTTTTGTATCCCTGGCCACAGGATTCCGAGTTGTTCGGAACGATCGGCGGGGCCAAGAAATACCGCTCCGAGCAGATCAGCGATAAAGACGTCGTCCTGAGCGGACAGGAAAACTCGACGGACGGCGCCAGCGGCGACGGTTCCCCGGACAACGCAGGCCTCGCCCGCGCGGCCGAAATCTTCCGCTCGGCCGATATCCAGCGGACTGCCGATCTGTACCGCAGCCTGACCATGGAAAAGCAGATCGAGCTGTTCCGGTCAGCCGACCTCCAGAGGGCTGCCGATCTGTACAGGAGCCTCACGATGGAACGTTCCCTCACGATGGAACGTGCAATGTCGATCGCCCGCTCCGCGGACCTTCAGAAGCTCGCCGACATCGCCCGCACGGCTGATGTTGCGAAAACTGCCGACATGTTCCGCAGCGCCGATCTTCAGAGGCAGGCCGACCTCTACCGGTCGCTCACGATCGAGCGCCAGGCCGAAATCCTGAAAGGTACGTCGTTCGAAAAGTCAGCGGATCTCTACCGCAGCGCGGACCTGCAGAAGACGCAGGAATTGTTCCGGTCGCTGACCATGGAAAAACTCGCGCAGATCTACCGTTCCGCGGACCTCCAGAGGAGTGCCGATCTTTTCCGGAGCGCCGATCTCCAGAAGAGCGCCGATTACTTCCGGTCTGCTCCGATCGATCGCCAGGCCGACATCTATCGCTCCGCCGACCTGCAGAAGACCGCGGATCTGCTCCGCAGCCTCGACATCCAGCGGAGTGCCGATCTCTTCAGGAGCCTGACAATCGAGAAACAGGCCGATGTCATGAGGTCTGCCCCCCTCGAGAAACAGGCGGATTTCATGCGGTCGCTGACCATGGAAAAGCAGGCCGCTCTTGCCCGGTCGCTGTCCATCGACATGAAGGCCTTCGACAGGGAATAATCACCAGAGAGAGGCGAAGTCGAGAGGGGACGCCCCGTGCGTCCCCTCTTTTTTTTGTGCGCCCTGCCCTTTTGTTGTATTTTTAATATATTCACGGACTATGCTTACCCTCGCCACGGGCGGGAACTCCTCCCGCATGAGGATTGGTCTGTTCGCGCTGTTGCTCTCAGTTTCGCCCCATTTCTCCGGACCCCTCAGGGCCCAGCTGACGACGCTTGAAACGGAGACCATGCGCCTGGTCTGGTACGACCCGGGCCTGGACTACCTCATCCCGCACACCGGGAGGACGTTCGAGAACGCCATGACGTTCCACCGGAGGCTCTTCGATTACACCCCGTCTGAAAAGGTCACGGTCTTCCTGCACGACTTCAACGACTACGGCACGGGCGGCACGAGCACGATCAACTGGAATTTCCTCAACATCGGCGTGGAGCCCTATGATTATGTTTACGAAACGGCGCCGACGAATGAACGGATGAACTGGGTCTTCATGCACGAGCTCGCCCACATGGTCGCAGTGGACAAGGCGGCCGGGAGTGACCGGTTCTTCCGCGGTCTGTTCCTGGGGAAGGTGCTTCCGGTCGCCGAGAACCCGGTCTCGATGTTCTACAGTTTCCTCACGAACCCGCGGTGGTATTCCCCGCGGTGGTACCACGAGGGGATCGCGACCTTTCTGGAGACCTGGATGGCGGGGGGGATCGGCAGGGCGCTCGGGGGGTACGACGAAATGATGTTCCGGACGATGGTCGCCGATTCAGCGTACTTCTACGACTTCGTGGGCATCGAGTCGGAGGGGACCACCATCGACTTCCAGATCGGCGCGAATTCGTATCTCTACGGGACCCGCTTCGTGAGCTACATCGCGCTGACGTACGGACCGGAAAAAATCCTGGAGTGGTTCAACCGGTCGGAGGGGAGTTCGGCCTATTTCTCGACGCAGTTCGAGGAAGTCACAGGCCACCCGCTGGACGATGAGTGGTCGCGCTGGATCGAGTTCGAGCACCGCTGGCAGAGGGCGAACCTTGACTCTGTCCGGACCTACCCGGTGACGCCCTACCGCGTCATCCACGACGGGGTCCTCGGTTCGGTTTCGCGGGAATTCTATGACACGGCGACGGGGAAGATCTACTGCGGGGTCAACTACCCGGGAGAAGTCGCGCACATCACCGGGATCGATGTGAAAACGGGCGCCAGGGAGTCGATCGTGGACGTTCCAACGCCAACGCTCTACTACGTGGCGTCGCTTGCCTATGACCCGGACATCCGGAAATTATTTTACACGACCGACAATTCGAAAAATTGGCGGGACATCAACGTCTTCGACCTGAACAGCGGCGACAGCCGGATGCTCTTCCGGGACGCGCGCATCGGAGACCTGGTGGTCAACCCCGCCGACAAGGCGCTCTGGGGGGTCCAGCACAACAGGGGCATCTCAACGCTCATCCGCATGCCCGACCCGTACATCTACAGGTACGAGGTCCTCGAACTGTCTTACGGAAACGACCTCTTCGACCTGGACATCTCCCCCGACGGCAGGACGATGCTCGGCGTGCTCCTGGAAATCAACGGCCGCCAGAAGCTGGTTACGATGAATATCGACTCGCTCATGGCGGGGGTCCGGTCCCGCGAGGTGGTGTACGAGTTCGAGAAAAATTCCCCGGCAAATTTCGTGTTTTCAAAGGATGGAAAAGAAATTTACGGGACATCGTATGTCACGGGGGTGTCGAACGTTTTCCGCATCAACCTCGGGACGAAAAAGCTCGACGCGCTCACGAACGCGGAGACCGGAATGTTCCGGCCCATCCCCTATACGGCCGATTCCATCATTGCCTTCCGGTTCACGGGGAAGGGGTTCGTTCCCGTTGCGATCCCCATCCGGCCGACGGAGGACGTCGCGCCGATCAGTTACCTCGGTGATCAGATCATCGAGCAGTATCCGGTCCTGGAGTCGTGGAAACTCGGCCCGCCCAACCCGCAACGCATCAACATCGACTCGCTCACCATCTCGAGGGGGGAGTACGAGGGCCTGGGGGACCTCCGCCTGGCCTCGATGTACCCGATCGTCCAGGGGTACAAGGACGTCTATACCCTCGGCCTCACGGCGGCGATATCCGACCCGCTGCCGGTCCACTATTTCAACCTCACGGGCTCCTGGTCGCCCAATCGGGACCTACCGGCGAAAGAGCGCTTCCACGCGTCCGCCGAATATTTCTTCCGCCACTGGACGGTCAGCGCGGGCTACAACAG
>DATDQD010000053.1:0-12461 GCA_035292425.1 Bacteroidota bacterium | reverse complement strand
ATCGTATCAGCACGAACTTTCCGATCTGCCTGCCAAACCGGGATTCCACGGTGTACACGTATACCCCGCTTGCCAGGGCGCGGTTGCTTTCGCTCAGGAGATTCCAATCAAGCTCGCCCCTGTCCGGTTGATCCGCCGGCGCCTCATAATCGAGCGTGGCGATATGGTCTCCGGTGAGACTGAAGATGCGGATCACGCACTTCTCCGGAAGATGGATGAACTTTACCATCCGTTTCGTCTCGTCCCAGTCCCGCCCTCGTCCCTCCCACCCGCCGTTTTCGTATGTGTAGTCATGGTCAACACGGTAGGGATTTGGAACTACCAGCACCTCGCCCGGTCTGTTGGACGCCGAGAACCCCAGGTCCACTCTGATGCGGTTCCCGACAAATGGTGATTCCGGGCTTGTGGAGTAGAGTGTATCGCGGGTAACCCCCCCGCCGGGGGTCACCCGGTCGACGACGGCAACATCGGGTATCCCGAATGACGTCACCGCATACCAGTACCGCTTACCCCTCACCAGTGGGGAGTCCACATAGACGCTGTCCAGCCCCAGATCGAAACCGTATCCATCCCCTCCTATGTCGAATTCCCGGATCATTGTGAAACTGCTCTGTTCCGGCTCGTCTCCCGGGTCTTCGCTGCGGTAGAGCCGGTATCCCTCGAACGTCCTCCCCCCGCGCGCATTCCCTGTTGAATCGCACGCATGCCCCGAGGAGCACCCGGACGGGGCGCCGTCGTCGCGACACGGCGGATTGATCCTTCTCCAGTGGTCGGGGGGATAACGCTCCGCGAGTTTATTGGAATCGTCCCAGGTCTCGAGTGGGTTGATCGGCCCCACGTTCCCTCCCCACTCCAACGTCACACTCTGGAAACCCTCCGTGTGACGCAGTGACGGCGAAGGGGGAACCACCGGCTGTACGAAACCCCGTTTGAACAGTTTGATCGCCTGCTGTGCATTCTCTTTGAGGTTGTTCGGCCCATCGAGGATCCCCTCCCCTGCGACCAGGGCGACCGAGATTTTCAGCGTCTCTCCCGGCGCGAACTCCTCGAACGGTCCGAAGGAAAACAGAAATCGTGTGTCGGATGGAGTCGTCGGCGATTCACAGGTAGCGACCAGGTTGCCCGGGAACGGTTCGCCGCTCATCCAGCTGTAGAGCGTCGAATCGTCCCAACCCGGTATGGTGCGGGTCGTGAAATTGAACCATTGGTAGATGAATTTCAGTTCGCTCAACGGTTTTGGCGTATTGATCGCGGCGATTCCGATCGGCGTCGATCCCCGGTCAATCGGGTTATGGACGTAGGCGGTCATGAGGGAATCGAAATAGCACGAATAGTTCCTGTTGTAATACTCAAGAGCATTCGCGGGACCAACGTCCAAATCCGCGAAGAAGCCGACGTATACGTCTCTAATCATCCGGTTCGACATGTTGATGAAATAATAATCGAATGGGATGACCGCGTTGGCGTAGTTCCCGGCCCACGCATAACATTTCTGCACCAATTTGATCCCCATCGGAAAATGCCCGGCCGCGACGTCGTTGTCGTCCCGCGCCGAGCAGTAAAGGTCGTTGTCGGAGAGTGCGGCGTAATCCTCGTCGACGTGGGGCTCGCCGTGGTCGGGGATACCGTTGTCTTCGGTGTAGGCGTCCGGGTCGTCCTTCCTCCGGAGGTTGCCGCCGGCGTCCGGATGACATTGATCGATCGCTCCCCTCTGGTAATTGTCGAAGGCCGGGTCGGGGTTGATGGCGGCGTCGTATCCCCCCTTGCACCCGGTCTCAATGATGTCCCCGATCCCGTCCGCGCCCACGTCGTCAGCCCCGCTGTTCCAGTC
Source organism: Bacteroidota bacterium (assembly GCA_035292425.1). Classification (GTDB taxonomy): domain Bacteria; phylum Bacteroidota; class Ignavibacteria; order UBA10030; family SZUA-254; genus SZUA-254. The sequence goes on along the minus strand of DATDQD010000053.1, from coordinate 10,630 downwards.
GCCGTCGTTGTCCAGCCCGTCGAGGTCGTCTTCATCGACAAGGGCATCGCCGTCGTCGTCACACCCCCGCCGGTTCGGTTCACTTACGCTGTCCCTGACGGATGTTCGCCATATGAGTTCCCTCAATGGGTGCGCCGGATCGGGACGAAAATACTTCCCCCCGTCCCCGTATCCCTGGGAAACCCGTCTTGAGCCGTCGACGATACCGCCGATCATGGGACCGGCACCGTAGACATGTTCCACCCCGGATCCGGCCGGGTATTCAAGACCGTACCGGGGTTCCAGACCGGCCGGGATGAATGCGCCATCGAAGGCCTCCAGTCCAATGGTCATCTGGTTACTGATCCAGAGCCTCATGTCGAAACCCTGGACTGCGTGTTTGGCATAATTGACGGCAGTTTTCGAAAGCGCATGTTGATCTTTTCCCCCATCATGGCCGGCGGTGGCCCCTGGTGCAGTTAAAAATATCCCCACCGATGCAATGGTCAGGATGAACGCAGGTATCGTGAGCTTCATTCGATAATCTCCCTCATTGGTGCCCGCTGGCATCATCGAAAAACCTACGGACTCCGGCGTATGGTGTATAATATCTCCGCCTCGTAACTGATCAGCTTCACGTCGCCGTCGCGCCGCCGGATCTGAAGCGACTTCAGATAGAGCCTGACCTTCATGCCGGCGTCGGCCGCCTCCACCGACATCTTCCCGGGAGGTATGTCGCGGGCGCCGAGGTTTGCGTACTCCTCCAGGAGCCTGTCGACCAGCGGTCGCAACCCGATGCGCACTGAATCCACCGGCTTACCGGCCGGCGAGGAGACGAACGTCAGCGTGTCCAGGTCCGGGTTCACCCAGTAGGCAACCTCTTCGGCGGAGAAGCTTTTCTTCAGGTTGATGCCGCCGATGTACTGCGAGCGTACCATTCGATCATAGCCGGCAACGTCCGCAATCCCGCCACGGTCGGCACTCAGATTGATATTCCCATCCCCTCCGTCCTGCCACACCGCGACGTAGTCAAGGCCCATCATCTTCACGACCAGGGCCGGGTCTTTGGCCTTCGTTCCTATCCACGAGGTGTCCTCCTTCAGGCTCTCACCGAACCAGAGCTGGATGCGGTCATACCCGTGGACATCGTGCAGGTAGCCGATGATCGAGCTGATCTGCCTGTTGTCCGCGAACGATACAGAGTCCGGCGCCACCCGAACCTTCCCGTCGGCGAGGATAGAATTTTGTTCAAGGAGAATCCTGAGCCGTTCAACCTGGCTCGACTCCGACACATGGAACGCTCCCCACGGACCAAAACTCATCATCAGCGCCATGCCGCAGAGCGAGCCGGGGATCACCTTAATGTTTTTTGTTTTACTGGCGAGGAAATATATCGTCATGGCGGCAAGCCAGATGGCGAGGACCACCCCGATGTATCTTCCCTCGGTGATCCCGTATTCGGCGATTCTTCTGTACATGGCGAGGAAGAGCATCACGACGAGCGGCACCAGGCTGATGTAGAACCAGCGCGAGGCCGATTTCACCCAGGCATTTTCCGCGCGATCCCGGATGGGATGAAGCAGCAACAGCAGGAGCATGCCGGTTGTCCCGTAACCGAGAATGAGCCCGCTCACCCATCCCCGGGGCCATGACCACTCGATCAGGATTTTACCGACATACGCGTACAGGATGACGAGATAGACGAGAACGAGCGGCAGGAGAATGTACTGCGCAAAGATCTTGAGGACCTTCGGGTAATCGGTTGAGCCCTCAAGGGCATCGAGGTCATCCGGGACACCGGCGAGGAAGAACCACGTCGTGAATATCCCGCCGATGAATATCCACAGCTCAAAATACCGTTTCGCCGGGATCTCCATGCCGAACAGGTTGTCGAGGGCGGCAAGGGCGATGGCTAGTCCCGCGTAGAGGACCATCGAAAAGAGAAATGCCGTGATAAACCTGAGGCAAATGGCCTTGTTGTAATGCCAGAAGCCGTTGAGTTCGCCTTTGCCGGTGAACGGCGCGAATGCCACCAGGAAATGAACGGCGGCGGCAAGCATCACGAGCCGCAGGAGATGGAAGCCCGGGGCGCCGTCGAGGTCCGCGGGGATTGTTGTGGCATACGTTGCGAGAAGGAGCACCGCCGCCGTGAGCGATCCCAGCGATGCCGGTTTCCCCCACTTCTTCTTCTCCGAGGTCAGCGCCAGGGCCGACAAAAATGGAATCCCGAGTATCGTCGCAAACAGGATGTTGAACAGGACGGTGGGCCTGGAGGGACCATCGTGATCGGCGAGGATGAGGGCGACGGCCGTTCCGACCAGAGCGTTGAGAAGGACGACGGGAAATCGAAAAAACGTCCGGCTTGAAGCCTGCAGGACCTGCTGGACTGAGGGTAGTTTCATTGGTCACTCCGGTAAGTTGTTTGATTCCGTAGGGGGCCTCCCCCGCGTTACGGTACTCTCTTACATGATAGATAGTACGCGGGAAAAGGTCAATGACTCAGAAAAATCTTCCCGGAATAGCGAAAGGAAAGAACAATAGAACGAAGTGATCGACTTAATGTAGAAAGGCATCGACACTTTGTCAAGCAGACCGGACGGGGCCCTTCAGGTCGCAGGAGTGCTACAAATTAGCGGAAAAACGGCGGGATTATCAGCGCACGAGAATCAGTTTCCTTGTTTGCTGGAAATCCCCCGCACGCAGGGTATAATAGTATACCCCGCTGGCGAGTCCGTCACCCTGCAGAACGGCCTCGTGAGAACCCGCGTGCTGGTGTCCGTTCACGAGTTGGGCCGCCTGACGGCCGACGGCGTCGTAAACAGTGAGGGAGACGAACTCAGCGCGCGGCAGGCCGTACCGGATTGTGGTCTGGGGGTTCCACGGGTTGGGATAATTCTGTGAGAGCCAGAATGCGGAAGGCACCTCCCCCCTGATCGGAATGGAAGTGGTATTCTCACACGGCGGGAACTGCGCCTGGCCGGCAACACTGCCGTTTTCGATGTGTGTAATGCCGTTGTCGATCAGCACGTGGCCGTAGATGTCGGTGACGCGGAACGTATACGGACCGGGGCCCATCCCGCCCGTCTCGACGAAATAATTGTAATCGACCCGGTTGACGGATTTGAACGTGCCAGCGCCGGTCATGTACTCCAGACTGGCGACCGGGTGCCGGTGGTTGCGGATCTGGACCGCCGTCCACCACTGATTGCTCCCGTCCTTGAAATGGTATTCGATGGGGCCGGTCACTTCGCAGGGGATCAGATGCCAGTTGATCGGGACGCGGCCGCGGCTCAAGGGCGCGATCAGGGAAAAGGCCTCGGGGCTGAGGTCGATGTCTCCCGAAAGGCACTCCGGGCAGCGGTCCACGATACGGATTTTGATGGTACCGTCGGGACCGGTCAGCTCCACGCACTCGCCGCAGACTTCCGAGTTCCCGTAATCGGGATCGTTCATCGCGCCGAGCATGAGATCGGACGGCGTCGCGTCGTACATGCAGTTGCCCGTGCCGTCGGCAAACGTATAATACGTGGCTTCACCGGAGTGGAGGGAAGTGTCGGGGTGACATTGGCAGTATGCAAATCCCGGCCCGAGGAATACATACAACATCATGATCGCAAGGAGTCGGACCAGGGCGTGATCCTCCCGCTCCACGGTGTCTCCGCTCGTCGATCGGTCACCGGACATGATGGTGAGCGTGATTTCCACACGTGAATTTACAAAAAACCGGACATCCGGGTCGAAAGTGTGTGCCGTGGAGCACCTCGGAGGGATCGGCGCCGGCCCCCGGCCGCGACTCTCCCGGTCCTTGCACCAGGCCGGAAATCTTCTTAAATTATCACGCCTTTCAGCAGTCAACTGCGGCCTGTTCGGCCGCTTCACCGCCGGCGTCGACAAAAGGGTTGCGCCCATAGCTCAACTGGATAGAGCATCAGCCTTCGGAGCTGAGGGTTGGGGGTTCGACTCCCTCTGGGCGCACGATCGTCTATGACGTTTTTCTTCGTCTCCAACCTCCACGGGAGCGTCACGCGGTACGGCTGATATCTCAAATTTGAGAATGGCGCCCGTTTATTCCGGGACAGGACGGGATTTCGGCAGGCGGACCGCCAATGTCGTTACCTCAGGGCCGCGACGATGTCGCGAAGCAACGCCGGGAGGATTTCGAACGAATACTTCTTTTCGACCCTCTCCTCGGGCTGGTGCGCTCCGAACCCGTACGGTCCCACGTTGACCACGGGAAGGTCGACGCGGCCGATCAATGTGAAGTCGAGCGAATACCGGTCACCCCACGAAGGCATTTCATCGGTGAGGCCGCCGAGGTTCTTCCGGATCTCCGGCTCGATCCGAAGGTAACTCATGTCGGAAATGTAGGGATAGAATTCCTCAGTCGTGATGGCGCGGCCGTCGCCCGATGGCCGCTCCCGGACGATCTTCCGGATAATCTTCCGGACCACGGAGCCGAAGGCGCCCAGGTCCGGCGAGATATACGGATAGAAGGGCGGAAGGAACGCGAGGACCACCACGGGATCGCGGTCCCCCAGCAGGTCTAGGAGCGCGGCGATCGCCTCGAAGCCGGCCTCCCTGACGTCCGCGTGCCGGCCCGACGAGTTGACGGCGTCGAGCGCCGCCTTCACCCCCGATGGTCCCGCCTTCTTCACTGCCATCTGGTGGATTTCGGACCAGGTCCTGGTCCCGACATCCCACAGCAAACCGCCCGCGGGGACCCCGGCCGCTTCGCCGTACGCCCTGAAGCTCTTATTGAGATCGGCGAGGTATTCCCCGATGACACGGTCCGATTTCGCGCGGAGAATTTCCATGATCTTCGCCGGCGTGTTCTCCGTCGTGAAAATATTGAAATACGCCCACCCGGCGGGGGACGTCATGACGTTATATTCGTCCTTCGCGTCCTTTACCCTGAGAGTCGCGGGCGGCGGCGCCTTCCCGGAGATGTCGCTGCAGCCGTCAATCCCGGTGACGAGCCGGGAGAGCAATCCCATGGCGTGGAACCCCCGGAAGTATTCCCCCGCGTGGGTCTGGTATCCGCGGACGTACACGCCCGCGAGGATCTTTCCGACCGTCCCTTCCCAGACATGGTAGTCCGGATCGCCGGGATACCGCTCGGTCGTGTAATCCACGTTGATCACGCCGAGGAATTCGCAGAGTGTACCGGCCGTCAGGAAGGCCGCGGCCGCGCCGTCGGCCGTGTCCGAAGCCGCGCCGCCGGTTGTGTCCGCGGAGGGATTGCCTTTTAATCTGGAGATCAGGCCGATCGCCCGGAGCACCCCGGAGGATTCCACCTCTTCGTCGCAGGTCGCCACGAACAGCACCGAGACGTCCGGTTTCGCGGGACCGTTCTGCCATCGTTCCATCAGGGTCATTGCGACGGCGATGCCGGACTTCATGTCGAGGGAACCGCGGCCGTACAGGAAGCCGTCGTCACCGCCCGATGGCGCGGAGAGCGCCTGGCCGGGGGAGGGCGGGACGGTGTCGAAGTGCCCCATGAGAATGACCGTCCTCGCCGAAGCGCCGCCGACGAACGCGAACACGTTTTTGCGGCCGTCGGGGAGTGACTGGAGAACGCTCCGGACGCCCTTCCCTTCGAGCCGGCGGTGGATCCACTCCGCGAGGAGCGTTTCGTTGAATGGTGAGGCGCCTCCGCCGGCGGCGGATTTTGTGCCGGTGACGCTGGCGTGGCGGACGAGTTCTCTTGTGAGCTGTTCGATTTCGGAAGGATCGATGACCATCGTCGTCAGGTTTGAATAACGTCATAATATATCGTATTTTCACATGATTTTCCTATTCGAGCATCTCGAGCCATGACAATAGCCGAACGCGAAAGAGACGCATTCTTCCACACATACAAACGCCTCCCCCTCGACATCGACAGGGGAGAGGGCGTGTACCTCTTCGATAAGTCGGGGAATCGGTATCTCGATCTTTTCGGAGGGCTCGCGGTGAACGCGCTGGGATACGCTCACCCCGGGGTCGTCCGGGCGATCCACGAGCAGAGCAAGCGCTTCATCCACCTCTCCAACTATTTTGTGACCGACGCGGCGCTCGAACTGGCGGAACTGCTGAGGAAGCATACCGGTTTCGCGAAGGTCTTCTTTTCGAACAGCGGCACCGAGGGGATAGAAGGCGCGATCAAGATCGCCAGGCTTTGGGGATCGACGAGGGAGAAGACCGAGATCGTTTCCTTTACGAACGCCTTCCACGGCCGGACGTACGGGGCCCTCTCGATGATGGACAGGGTGAAGTACAGGTCCGGGTTCGAGCCGTTCCTGGGGAACTTCTCGATTCTCCCGTTCAACGACCCCGCGGCGCTGAATTTAAGCGACGGTACGCTCGCCGTCTTCCTGGAATTCATCCAGGGCGAGGGCGGGATCGTGCCCGCGTCCGAAGAGTTCGTCGCGGCCATCGCCGGGCTGCAACGGCGCCACGGCTTTCTCGTCGTCGCAGACGAGATCCAGAGCGGCATCGGAAGGACGGGCCGGCCGTTCGCCTTCAGCCATTACGACATCTCACCCGACATCGCCGTGGTGGCGAAACCTCTCGGCGGCGGTCTGCCGATCGGCGCGATCCTCGGATCGGCCGCGGTGGCGGACGTCCTCGACATCGGCCGGCACGGCACGACATTCGGCGGCAACCCGGTCTCCTGCGCGGCGGGAATCGTGGTGATGAAGGAAATTTTTGAGTCGGGCCTGATGCGCAACGCCGAAACGTCGGGGACGTATTTCATGAAGGGGCTCGGGGACCTTCGCGAGGCGTTCCCGTCGCTGGTGAGCGCGGTCCGGGGAAAGGGGCTGATGATCGGCGTGGAATTGAGGCGTCCCTGCGACGCCGTCGTGGCGGAGATGCTCCGCGGCGGCGTTCTCGCGAACTGCACGAACCAGAATGTCATCCGGATCGTCCCGCCGCTCATCATCACGAAGGAGCAGATCGACGAGGCGCTCCGCGTGATGCGGAGCGTGTTCGCGCGGCTTACCTGATCAACACCAGGCGCATCACCCTCTCGAACAGCGCGCCGCTCTCTCCCAGCGCCGCGATCCTGTAGAAGTAGACCCCCGAGGGCAAACCCGAGAAATCGGCTTTGCGGTCATACGAACCCGCCGCCATGCTCTCTCCTGCCGCCAGCTCCATCACCTTCACTCCGAGCACGTTATAGATTGTCAGCGATACATCCGACCGTTCCGGGAGGTCGAAAGGAATCGAGGTCGCCGGGTTGAATGGATTGGGGTAATTCTGCCCGAGCGCGTAGGCCTTCGGGAGCGGTCCGGGACCTTCGCCGACTTCCGTCGTCGGATCGAACATCAGGTCGAAGCTGTCGGGCGAGGCGACAGTCACCTGGCCGTCGGTGACCCTGACCGTCCACCGGTAGGTCACATTATTCACGATGGCCAGCCCCCCCAGGTCCAGCGTGACGCTGGTGTCCGTCATTTCGAACGAACTGAAATTCACGCCCGGTCCGGTAAGGGTCAGCACGTACTTCAGCAGGTCGCCGGGGTCGGCGTCGTAGGACCGCCGCCAGACGAACCTCATGGTGCTCAACGCCGCGGGCGGCAGCACTGTTCCATCGGCCGGTGAGACAAGGGTAACGGCGTCCGGCGCGGCGTTGCTGGTGAATGTTGCCGAGATCTGGTGGTTTGATGTAATGTTGGTGAATGTATAGTCCGACACCACTCCCACGGGTAATCCGTCCACCGCAACCCCCTCGATATAGGAGCCGGGGTCCGGCGTGATCGTGTACTTCAGCGAATCGCCGTAGTTGACCGTGGTCGTCCCCGCCGGTGTCACCGAGCCGTCCGGCCCGGCGAGGGCGGTGACCGTGAACGTCCGGAGCGCGAACACCGCGTGGATCGTATGGTTTCCCGACAGGCTCGTGAATGTATAGGATGCCGGCTGGCCGATTGAAACGCCATCGACCAGGACGTCCTGGATGGCGTACCCCGTCGAGGGTGTAATGATAAACGCCTGCGAGGAACCGTGCACCAGTGTAAGCGTGCCCGACGGCGAGATGCCTCCCCCCGCACCGGCGGAGGCCGTGATCGTGTAACTGTTGATGGAGAAATATGCCGCGATCGCGTGGTCGGCTGTCACCGCAGGAAACGTGTAGGATGCGGCCGCTCCGACGTTGACCCCGTCCACCACCACGCTGTCGACGTGGTAGCCGGTGTTCGGCAGCATCGTGAACGCCCGGCTGGCGCCGTAGGACACTCCCACCGCCCCCGAGGGCGAGATGGAGCCGCCGGCGGAGGCCGTCGCGTTGATCGTGAAGTTGGTGATCGAGAACCAGGCCGCGATCGTGTGGTCCGCGGTGATGTTCGTGAACGTATAGGCGCCTGTCACGCCCTCGTTCACACCGTCAACCACCACGCTGTCCACGTGGTAACCGGTATCGGGGGTGATGGCGAACGCGAGCGAGTCGCCGTAGTTCACGACGGAGATGCCGGAGGGAGTGACAGCGCCGTTCGGACCGGCGGTCGCGGTGACCGAAAACGTTCTCAACGAGAAATACGCCCGGATCGAGTGGTTCGAGGTGACGTTCGTGAAGTCGTATGCGGTCACCGGGCCGACATTCGCCCCGTCGACCACGACGCTGTCGATCAGGTAGCCGGTGGCAGGCGCGATCGTAAATGACCCGTCCGACCCGTAGTCGACGCCCACGCTCCCGGAGGGCGTTATCGATCCGCCCGGAGTCGACGACGCCGCGATCGTGAAGACGTCGATCGAGAAGAATGCGGCAACGGTGTGGTTCGCCGTCACGTCGATGAAGTCCAAACCGGCGACCGGTCCCTGGTTCACGCCGTCGACAACGACGCTGTCGATGTGGTATCCGGCGTCCGGGGTGACGGCGATCGTCAGGCTGTCGCCGTAGTTCACGGAAACGGGACCCTGCGGCGAGACCGAACCCCCGGCCGATGCGTTCGCTGTCACCGTGAATGAAGTGATTGCGAAGGTGGCGGCGATCGTATGGTTCGAGGTCACATTACTCAATGTATATGACGCGACCGGGCCGACCGACACCGTGTCCGCGTGCACGTCAACGACATAATACCCGGTGTCCGGGACGATGGTGTATCCGATCGAGCCTCCATACGGGACTACCGACACCCCGGGGGGAATGATCGATCCGTTCGGTCCGGCTGTCGCCGTCACGGTAAACAGGTCTATTGAGAAATATGCCGCGATCGCGTGGTTCGATTTCACCCCGGTGAAGTCGTAAGCGGCCAGCGGGCCCAGGTTGACGCCGTCGACGACCACGCTGTCGATGTGGCATCCTGTGTCAGGCGTGACCGCGAATGACCTGTCCGAACCGTAGTTCACGCTGACGGGTCCGGAGGGAGCGATCGAACCGGCCGCGGAGGCCGAGGCCGTGATCGTAAAGACATCGATCGAAAAATATGCCGAGATCGCGTGGTCCGCGCTGATGGCTGTAAAGCCGTATGCCGTCACCGGTCCGGCGTCCACGCCGTCAACCAGGACGCTGTCGACATGATACCCCGTGTCGGGGGTGATCGTGAAATTCGTGTCGTCCCCGAAATTTACGCCGACCAACCCCGCGGGCGAGATCGTTCCCCCGGCGGAGGCCGCGGCGCCAATTGTGAACTGCGTGATGGAGAACAAGGCCTCGATCGTATGGCTCTTCGTGACACCGGTGAATGTGTACGATCCGACGGCCCCGACCGACACAGAATCCACCCTGAGGTCGGCGATGAAATATCCGGTGGACGGCGTGATCGTATATGCGACGGATCCGCCGTACGCCACCGTTGTCACTCCCGCGGGCGCGACCGAGCCGTTTGGACCGGCATACGCGGTGACGGTAAACGTGTCCAGCGAGAAGAACGCGGCGATGGCGTGATTTGCGGTGACGTTCGTGAACTCATAGGCGGCCGATGCGCCCTGGTCCACGCCATCGACGACGATGCTGTCGACGTGGTACCCGGTGTCCGGGGCGAGCGTGAACGATCGGCTGCTCCCGTGGTTGACGATCACCGCGCCCGCCGGGGAGATGCTCCCGCCTGCCGACGCCGACGCGCTGATCGTATACGTGTTGATCGAAAAATATGCCGCGATCGCGTGGTCCGCCGTGACGTTCAGGAAATTGTATGCGCCGACCGCACCCTGGTTGAAGCCGTCGACCACGACGCTGTCGGTATGGTACCCGGGTTCAGGCGCGACCGTAAACGACCGGTTGGCGCCGTAATTGACGCTCACCGCGCCCGCCGGGGAGATGCTCCCGCCGGCCGAGGCCGACGCGGTGACGGTATAGGTATTGATGGAGAACCAGGCATCGATCGTATGGTCCGCGTCGATCCCGGTGAATGGGTAGAAACTCAGCGCGCCCTGGTTCACCCCGTCCACGACAACGCTGTCGATGTGCGACCCCGTGTTCGGGGTGATCGCAAACGATGCGCTGTCCCCGTGGGAAACGTTTATAACGCCGAACGGAAAGATCGACCCGCCCGAGGATGCGCTTGCGGTGACGGCGTACTTGTTGATCGAGAAGTACGCCGCGATCGAATGGTCGCCGGTGACGTTCGTGAAGTCATAGCCAGCGACCGCGCCCTGGTTCGCACCATCGACATTGACGCTGTCGATGTGGTACCCGGTGTTCGGCGTGACCGAGAACGACTGGCTGCCGCCGTGCGCG
>DATDQD010000052.1:0-2296 GCA_035292425.1 Bacteroidota bacterium | reverse complement strand
TGAAGAAGGCCGGGGATACCGAACGCGCGGCCTCGCGGGTGGAGGGGACGAAACCCTCACTCCCGCTTGAACGCTATGCCGGCATCTACGGCGACCCGTGGTACGGCGAAGTCGCCATCGCGATGGAGAAGGGGAAAGCGGTGATCCGGTTTGCGGCGACGCCGTCGCTGGTGGGCGACCTGGAGCACTGGCAGTACGACACGTTCATCGCGCGCTGGCGCGACCGGGAACTCCGCGCCGACGCCTATGTCACGTTCTCCCTCACGCCCGAGGGCTCGATCGACCGCGCGACCATGAAGGCCGTTTCCCCCGCGACGGATTTCAGCTTCGACTTCCAGGACCTTCTCCTCAAACCGGTCCGCATAAAATAGGGTCCGGGCGGTATTGAACCGTCCACCGTTTCTCCCTACATTTTCCGCGGCACCATCGTAACCCTCCCGTTTCATCCATTCAATAACACCGGAGGCACCATGGAAGGACTCTATTCGAAGATCATCAAGGCGGGGGAGAGGACCTACTTCGTCGACGTGAGGGAGGCGAGGAACAAATCGAGGTACCTGTCGATTTCCGAAACCCGGCCGTCGGGGAACGGGGAGAAGAAGTTTTCCCGCTCGAAGGTGGTCATCTTCCCCGATCACCTGTCGGAGTTCAGGAGCGCCCTGGACGAGGCCGTCGGCATGATGTCGACATAACACGCGGGGCGGGGGTGGCTGTCTGCCCGGCTCGTTGATTCTCCGGGCCGATTTCCGTATATTTTGAAAAAACCAGCGGATATGACCTCCCAGACAGTCACCCCGGCCACACTCCAGAAAATCCAGTCGATTCAGAAATCCCTCGCCGCCGAGAAGGTCGACGGCTGGCTCTTCTACGATTTCTGGAAGCGGAACGAGTTCGCGCAGAGGATCATCGAGTTTCCGAAGCACATCCTGAACACCCGGCGGTTTTTCTATTATATTCCGGCGAAAGGCGAGCCGCAGAAGCTGGTCCACAGCATCGAGCGGTGGAACCTCGACAACCTGCCGGGGGAAAAGACCATCTATCTGAGCTGGCAGTCGCTGGAGGAGGGGCTGAAGAAAATCCTCGCCGGCCAGAAGACCATCGCCATGGAGTACTCGCCCGGGAACGCGATCCCGTACATCTCCAAGGTCGACGCCGGCACGATCGAGGCGGTCAGGAAGACCGGGGTCAACATCGTCTCGTCGATGAACCTGACGCAGTATTTCGAGTCGCGCTGGACCGGGGAGGCCTACCGCGACAACCTCGAGACCGCGCGGATCATGCGGGGCATCGTCGACGAAACGTTCGGTTTTATGAAGTCGAACGTCTCGTCGGGGAAACGGGTGACGGAGTACGACGTCCAGCAGTTCATGCTCGGGAGGTTTTCGACGAACGGCCTCACGACGATGGAGGCCCCCAACTGCTCCGTCAACGCGAACAGCGGCAACCCCCATTACGAGCCGACGAAGGACGTCCATGCGGAGCTGCACGCCGGCGATTTCGTGCTCATCGATCTCTGGGCGAAGAAGGACAGGCCGGGCTCGACCTACAACGACATCACCTGGACGGGGTTCCTGGGGAAGGACGTCCCCGAAAAATACGTGAAGATTTTTACTGTCGTGCGCGACGCGCGGGACGCGGCCGTGAACCTCCTCGAGCGCTCCTTCGCCGCCGCCCGGAGTATCCGCGGGTGCGACGTGGACGATGCGGCCCGGAAGGTGATCGCCGACGCCGGGTACGGGGAATTCTTCATCCACCGGACCGGGCACTCCATCACGGAAGACCTTCACGGCAGCGGCGCCAACATGGACAACCTGGAAACCAACGACGAGCGGACAATCATCCCGGAGACCAGCTTTTCGATCGAGCCGGGGGTCTACTTCATGGGCGATTTCGGGATCAGGAGTGAAATCAACGTCTACATCACGAAGGAGAAGAGGGTCGTCGTTCCGGGCGAACCGCGCCAGCAGGAACTTGTCGCCATACTGAAATAATCGCGGACACGACAATGAAATTCCTCCCGAAATCAGAGTCCCCCGGGATCCTCCGCGGACGGCGGGCCGGGGTCCGCCTCATGCTCCCGGCCGTCCGATCCCCCGCACTTCTCGTGATCGCCCTCCTCCTTGCGGCATGCGGCAACGACAACGCCGGCGGTATCTCCGCCTCGGGGACCATCGAGGTCGTCGACGTCACGGTGAGCGCGAAAGTCCCGGGGGAGATCACACGGCGCTACGTGGACGAGGGTTCTGTCGTGCGCGCAGGCGATACGCTGGCCCTCATCAGGCATCTCACCGCGCCC
>DATDQD010000051.1:0-14942 GCA_035292425.1 Bacteroidota bacterium | reverse complement strand
GGTGCGGAGGTGTCCTTGAAGGGGTCCCCGACCGTGTCGCCGACGACGGCGGCCTTGTGGGCGTCCGTGCCCTTCTTCTCTCCGGCCACTTCGCCCTTTTCGATCGCCTTCTTGGCGTTGTCCCAGGCGCCGCCGGCGTTTGCCATCATGAGGGCCAGGAGCACGCCGGTGACCGTGGCGCTCGCGAGCATGCCCCCGAGCGCCGCCGGCCCGAGGAGGAAGCCCACCACCACAGGGGCGATCACCGCGGAGAGGCCGGGGAGGATCATTTCCCTGAGCGCGGCCGAGGTCGAGATGTCGACGCACCGGGCGGCGTCAGGTTTGACGCCGGGCCTCCCCTCGAGGAGTCCGGGGGTGTCGCGGAACTGACGGCGAATTTCGTCCACCATCTTCCCGGCGGCCCTGCCGACGGCGGTCATGGTCATCGCGGCGATCATGAACGGGATGATCCCCCCGATGAACAGCCCGATGGCCACCGCCGGATCGGTGATGACGATCTGGAGGGGGATCTCGCCCCGCTGCAAAAGGATTGAGTAGTGTTCCCAGGCGCCCGTCAGGGCGATGCCCGACGCCTGCATCTCAAGGAGCTTCGAGGCGATCGAGGACGACACTTCCTGGGCGTAGGCGGTGAAAAGCGCGAGCGCCGTCAGCGCCGCCGACCCGATCGCGAACCCTTTCCCGATGGCCGCGGTCGTGTTTCCGAGTGCGTCGAGGCCGTCGGTGATTTTCCGGACTTCGGGGCCCAGGCCGGACATCTCCGAGATCCCTCCCGCATTATCGGCGATCGGCCCGTACGCGTCGACGGACATGGTGATCCCCACCGTGGCGAGCATGCCGACCGCTGCGATCCCGATGCCGTAGAGGCCGGCCACGGAGTTCGAGACGAAGATGACCAGGCAGATGGCCACCACCGGGAGGGCAGAGGACTCGAACCCGATGGAGAGACCGCTGATGATGTTCGTCGCCGGGCCGGTCTTGCTCGAGGCGCAGATCCTCCTGACCGGGCTACCTGATGTGTAGTATTCCGTGATCAGGCCGATCAGGATTCCCCCGATCGTTCCGAAGAAAACGGCCCAGAAGACGTTGTTGTTGACGTCATGGGTCCGGATGACCCACAGCGAGAAAACCAGGAACACGCCCGCCGCGATGAAAGTCGAGTACCTCAGGGCCGATGCGGGCGAAAGGCCCTTGAGGATTTTCATCGACGCGATCCCGAGGAACGAGGCGACGAGCCCGAGTCCGGCGAGGACCAGGGGGAGGGACATCAGGATCGTGCGGATGCTCTCCGCCTCCACCGCGTCCGTCGCCTTCAGCATCCCGAGGCCGGCGGGGAGGAGGGTCGCGCCGATGGCGACGGTGGCGATGATGGCGCCGACGTACGATTCGAAGATGTCGGCGCCCATCCCGGCGACGTCCCCGACGTTGTCGCCAACGTTGTCGGCGATGACGCCGGGGTTCCTCGGGTCGTCCTCGGGGATCCCGGCCTCCACCTTGCCGACGAGGTCGGCGCCCACGTCAGCGGCCTTCGTATAGATCCCGCCGCCGACCCTGGCGAAGAGCGCGATCGAGCTGGCGCCCATCGCGAACCCGTTGATGATGTTCGCGGTCCCGGGGCGGCCGAAGAGATGGAAAAAGACCCCGAGCCCGATCAGGCCGAGGCTGGCCACGCTCACGCCCATGACGGCGCCGCCGTGAAAGGCGGTCAGCAGCGCTCTCCTCTGTCCGGAAGTCCGGGCGGCCTCCGCCGTCCTCACGTTGGCGCTGGTCGCCGCCCGCATCCCGAAATATCCGGCGGACACTGAGCAGAGGGCTCCCCCGACGAAGGCATAGGCCATTTCGATGCGGAGGAAAATGCCGAGCAAGAGGGCAACCAGGACCACAAAGAAGACGAGGACGGTATATTCCCTCCGGAGGAACGCCATCGCCCCGACCCTGATCTGGCCGGCGATCTCCCGCATCACGTCGGTGCCGGCCGGCTGGCGTTCGATCGCGACATGGATACCGTAGGCCACCAGGAGACCGAAGATACCGAGAAAGGGGGTGGATTGAATCAGAACGTCCATTGAAGACATACTCCCGTCATGATCATGGATGTTGGCCGGTGTCAGAGACTTGCGTTTGTCGTTGCGTGGAAGAGCTGCTCAGGAAAGGACCTGTTCGTAGTAGCGGACATACTCATGGACCACTTTCTTCGATTCGAATTGCTCGACGGCGCGCCTCCGGCTTGCCGCGGCGAAGAGGCGGTACCTTTGGCCGTTGGTGAGGAGCTCGACGGCGTATTTCGCCATTCGCTCGATGTCGCCGATCTCGGCGATATACCCGGTCTCGCCGTGGAGGATGAGTTCCGGGAGGCCGCCGACGCTCGAGGAGACGACGGGCACCTCGCACGCCATGGCTTCGAGCGCCGAGAGCCCGAAACTTTCCGACTGGCTCGGCATCAGGAAAAGGTCGGATGCGGAGAGGAGGCAGACCAGCTCCAGCTGTTTCCCCAGGAATTTGACGTCGTGCGCGACGCCGAGTTCCCTGGCAATCTGTTCGCAGTTCGACCTGTCAGGCCCGTCGCCCACGAGAATCAGTTTCGACGGGACCTTCTTTCTGACCTCGGCGAAGATCCGGACCACGTCCTGGACCCGTTTCACCGGCCTGAAATTGGAGACGTGGATGATCACCTTCTCGTCGTCGGGCGCAAGGCTGCGCCTCACCTCGGGCTGCGGGCTCCTGCGGTATTTCTGAGTGTCGATGAAGTTCGGGATGACCCGGATGTCCTTGTCGATCGAGTAGTTCGTTTTCGTCTTTTCGCGGAGAAAATTCGAGACGGCCGTCACGCCGTCGCTCTTTTCGATGCTGAACTTCATGACCGGCAGAAAACTCGGTTCGAGGCCCACCAGCGTGATGTCGGTGCCGTGGAGTGTCGTCACGATCTTGAGGTTGGTGTCTCCGAGGATCTCCTTCGCCAGGAACGCGCTGGTCGCATGCGGAATGGCGTAATGGGCGTGGATGATGTCAAGTTTCTCGAATTGCGCCACTTCGACGATTTTGCTCGCGAGGGCCGGCGTATAGAGAGGGAAATCGAAGAGCGGGTAGGTGGCAATCTCCACTTCGTGGTAGAAGATGTTCTCGCTGTAGCCGCCCAGCCGGATCGGCAGGGCGTAGCTGATAAAATGGATCTTGTGGCCCTCTTCGGCGAGGACCTTTCCGAGCTCGGAGGCCACCACGCCTGAGCCCCCGTACGTCGGGTAACAGGAAATTCCGATATTCATCGATGTAAAAACTACGCAGTTTTTCCGCCACATCCAATTCCCCGGGGATGGAACTCGCCGTAAAATCCTGCGGTTCAAGTATAATGAGGGAAAAAAGATGAGGAAAATTATCCTAAAGGGTTGTTTTTTTATATAAATTCATTATATTACGGCACTGATTATCCCTCCTAATTCACGTTTTACTTCGAATTCTGGGGTTTTGAAAGGGTTTTTAATCGTGAAGCAAAAGGCGAAGGTCATCGGAATCGTCATTACGAGCTGCCCATGTTGCGGAAATCCTATCAATTTCGACAGGCAGATGACAAAGGTCTGCGCGTACTGCGAGGAAGTCGTCCACATCGATCTTGACAAGGTGGAAGTGAGCCTCCGCGGTCCCGTCCAGGAAGGAAAAAAAGTCAGGGTAAGCATGAATTAACCCCATTTCATGGGGGTAACACAAGGATTCCGTTCATCGGAATCTTTTTTTGAGTATAAAGCGGACTTAATCGGTCGGATTTAGTAGACATGTTCCAGCTGTCAAAAAGAGTCGAATACGCGCTGATCGCCATGAGGCATATGGCGGTATCGGGAAGCGGCACCATTGTAACGACGAAGGAGATCGCCGACCGCTACAACCTGCCGTACGACCTCCTGGCGAAAGTGATGCAGACGCTCGCCCGGAAGGCGTTCATTTCCTCCTACCAGGGCGTCCATGGCGGTTATATATTCCGGCGCGATCCCCGCACGGTGAGGGTGTCCGATGTCATCAACGCGATCGAGGGCAAGCCGAACGTGTCGATCATCCAGTGCGAGTCCGAGACCCCTCAAAATTGCATCATCCATTCGACCTGCACCATCAAGACTCCGCTCGTCAGACTGCAGTCAAATATCAACACCCTCCTGAACGACATGTCGATCATGGAGATGGTGTGATGGATACATTCGTGTACATGGATTACCACGCCACGACGCCCGTCGACCCCAGGGTGATGGAGGCGATGCTTCCCTATTTCACCGAACGGTTCGGCAATCCCGCCAGCCGTCAGCACCGGCAGGGGTGGGTGGCCGGCGAAGCCGTCGAAAGGGCGAGGGCATCGGTCGCCCGGACGATCGGCGCCGCAGCGCGCGAGGTCGTCTTTACCTCCGGAGCGACCGAGGCCAACAACCTCGCCCTCAAGGGAATGAGCGCGACCCTGCAGAAGCGGGGTGACCATATTATCACTGTCCGGACCGAGCATAATTCGGTGCTCGATGTCTGCCGGAAACTTGAAAAGAACGGTTTCCGGGTCACGTATCTCGATGTGGACGGCGACGGCCTGGTCGATCCCGGCGACGTCGCCGGGGCGATCACCGGAAAAACGATCCTCGTGAGCGTGATGCTCGCGAACAACGAGATCGGGACGCTGCAGCCCGTCGGCGAGATCGGCGCCATCTGCCGATCACGGGGCGTTGCCTTCCACACCGACGCGACGCAGGCGGTCGGAAAGATACCGGTGGACGTCGGCAGCCTCCAGGTCGACCTGCTCGCGATGTCGGCGCATAAAGTGTACGGGCCCAAGGGGGTGGGTTTTCTCTACATCCGTCGGACGGGCTCACGGTTGGCGCCGGTTTCCCAGATAGACGGCGGCGGCCACGAGGGCGGCCTCAGATCAGGCACGCTGAACGTGCCGGGAATCGTCGGTTGCGCGCGGGCGCTGGAGCTCGCAGCCGCGGAAATGGAAGCCGAGGGACTCCGCCTTTCCGGGTGGAGGGACGAAATGCTCCGGGCGTGGGAGACGTCGCCGGGCGACGTGCGCCTGAACGGCCATCCGACGCGCCGGCTGCCGAACAACCTGAACGTGAGTTTCCCCGGGGTCGAGGACAACCTGCTCATGATGAATATGAAGGACGTTGCGGTATCGACCGGGTCGGCGTGCAGCTCCTCGAAGCCCGAACCCTCCCACGTTCTCTCGGCGCTGGGGCTTCCCCGCGGCGTCGCGGGCTCTGCGATCCGCTTCGGGCTGGGCCGTTTCACCACGGAGGAGGAGGTCCGCTACGTCACCGGGCGGGTCGCCGAAGAGGTGATGCGCTTGCGCGAGCTACGCGGCATGAAGGGCGCGGGCGCCCGCAACCGGAAAATTTCAAGAACGCCATCCACCACAACGACACGGTAAATCACGATGAAGAATCTGATGAGCGGCGTATCGACCGCGGAATTCCTCCTCTTTCTGAAGGGAAAATTTCCCGTCATCCATAATTCGAACTTCTTTTTCCGCGACCTTCACTACGGTGTGATGTCGTACCTCCAGGCGAGGGGAAGGAAGGCCGGACACGACGAGTCCGAGCGGTGCGCGCGCGAGATCGCCGACCGGTTTGTCGCCGAAGGGATCTTTAAAAAAATCGACCACCAATCGTGGTGCGTCGATTATCCCCCGTTCGCGCTGCCCCGCACTGAAAAGCCTGCGATTGAGAAGGCTACGCCGGAAAAAACCGCAACCAGGAACGCGCCGGCGGCAACCGCCGCGGCCGCGCAATAACAGGAGAGACCGGGCATGCCCACAGAAACCAACACCATCGACCACCTCACTTCAGGCGAATACAAGTGGGGCTTCGTCACGCCGATCGAGAGCGATTCGATCCCGGCGGGCCTCGACGAGGGCGTCGTCCGCCTCATCTCCTCCAAGAAGGGGGAGCCGGAATGGCTCCTCGACTGGAGGCTCAAAGCGTACCGGCACTGGCGCCGGATGACCGAGCCGGTCTGGCCGAATGTCCACTACCCGCGGATCGACTACGATGCGATCGTCTACTACTCCGCGCCGAAGCAAAAGAAGGAACTCAAGAGCCTCGACGAAGTGGATCCGGAACTGTTGAAGATGTACGAGAAGCTCGGCATCTCAATCACGGAACAGAAGCTCATGCAGGGCGTCGCGGTCGACGCCGTCTTCGACAGTGTCTCCGTTGCGACCACATTCAAGAAAACGCTCAGCGAGAAGGGGATTATCTTCTCCTCGTTCTCGGAAGCGGTGCGGGAGCATCCCGAGTTGATCAGGCAATACCTCGGTTCGGTGGTGCCGGCGACCGATAACTTTTTCGCGGCGCTCAATTCCGCGGTCTTCAGCGACGGCTCGTTCTGCTACATCCCGAAGAACGTCCGCTGCCCGATGGAGCTGTCCACCTACTTCAGGATCAACGCAGCAAATACCGGCCAGTTTGAACGGACGCTGATCGTGGCCGAGGAGGGAAGCTACGTCAGCTACCTCGAGGGGTGCACCGCCCCGATGCGCGACACCAACCAGCTGCACGCCGCCGTGGTCGAGCTGGTCGCGTTCGACAACGCCCGGATCAAATACTCCACAATCCAGAACTGGTACCCGGGAGACGCCGAAGGGCGGGGGGGGATCTACAATTTCGTCACCAAGAGGGGCGCGTGCCGCGGCATCAATTCCAAAATCTCCTGGACGCAGGTCGAGACCGGCTCGGCCATCACCTGGAAATACCCGGGCGTGATCCTCCAGGGCGACAACTCGGTGGGGGAATTTTATTCCGTCGCCGTGACCAACCACCGCCAGCAGGCGGACACGGGGACCAAGATGGTGCATATCGGGAAAAACACGAAAAGCACGATCGTCTCGAAGGGGATCGCCGGCGGGTTCGGCAACAATTCCTACCGCGGGCTCGTGAAGATCGGCAGGAACGCGCGGAACGCAAGGAATTTCTCCCAGTGCGATTCCCTGCTGCTCGGGGACAAGTGCGGGGCGCACACGTTTCCCTACATCGAGGTGAAAAACACGACCTCGAAGGTCGAACACGAGGCCTCGACGTCGAAGATCGGCGAGGACCAGATTTTTTATTGCAAACAGCGGGGCCTTTCGGCCGAGGACGCCGTGAACATCATCGTCAACGGGTTCTGCAGGGAGGTCTTCCGTGAACTCCCCATGGAGTTCGCGGTGGAGGCCCAGAAACTTCTCGGCGTGAGCCTTGAAGGGAGCGTGGGCTGAACGAACCGCCATGACCACCCATCCATCGAAAAAGGAACGTCATGCTTGAAATTTCAAATCTCCACGCGTCGGTCGGCGGAAACGAAATCCTGAAGGGGATCAACCTGAAGGTCGGCCGCGGGGAGGTCCACGCCATCATGGGACCGAACGGATCGGGCAAGAGCACGCTCGCGCAGGTGCTCGCCGGCAGGGAGACCTATGATGTCACCTGCGGTGAGGTCCTCTACAACGGCAGGAACCTGCTCGGCATGGCCCCGGAGGAGAGAGCGCGCGAGGGGCTCTTCCTCGCCTTCCAGTACCCGGTCGAAATCCCCGGCGTCTCCAACACTTATTTTCTGAAAGCCGCGCTGAACGCGATCCGGAGGCATCGCGCCGGGGAGGAACTCGACGCCGCCGATTTCCTGGCGCTCGTGAAGGAACGGATGAAGTTCGTGGACCTCGATCCAGCGCTCCTGAACCGACCCGTAAACGAGGGCTTTTCCGGAGGGGAAAAGAAGCGGAATGAAATTTTCCAGATGGCGGTGCTCCAGCCGGTCCTGGCGATCCTCGACGAAACCGATTCGGGCCTCGATATCGACGCCCTGCGCATCGTGGCCGACGGCGTCAACCGGCTCCGCGATCCGCAGAGGTCGGTGATCGTCGTGACCCACTACCAGCGCCTCCTGAACTACATCGTGCCCGATTTCGTGCACGTACTCGTGGAGGGGAAAATCGTGAAATCCGGCACGAGGGAACTGGCGCTCCAGCTCGAGGAGAAGGGGTACGACTGGCTCAGGGAAGAAGCCCCGGTCAAAGGATGACGGAGCCGGCGAACATGAACGTGCAGACCGTACAACCCGGCCGGGCGGAACCGTGGTGCGCCGCGAACTTCGAGGCGCTCGAACAGCGGCTCAACGGGGAGTTCTCCTCCGTGGTCCACGGACTGCGGCGCGATGCGATGCAGAGATTCAATGCGCTCGGCTTCCCCGACACCCACGACGAGGAGTGGAGATTCACGGACGTCTCCCCCTACGTTTCGATTCCCTACCGGCCGGTGCTTGAGCCCCGCGAGCCGGGCATCTCGAAGAGCGATCTCGGGAAAATGGTCGTCCGGGGACTTCCCGGGTTCCGCCTCGTCTTCATCAACGGGCACTTCGCCCCCGACTACTCGGTCCTGCCGGATGCAGGGAACGGGTTGCGGGTGGGGAGTCTCGCCTCGGTGATGTCGACCGGAATTCCCGGGGCGACGGATCGGCCGGGCATGCCAGGCGGGCTGGGCAGGCTGGGATTGAACGCTGCGGGTGATCCCCTGAATCCCTTCACCCTCCTCAACACCGCCTTCCTGCAGGACGGCCTCTTCCTGAAAGTGCCCGCGGGATACGCGGAGGAGCTCCCGGTCTACATGCTCTTTTACTCGACGCAGGATCACGAACCATTCTGCACCCACCCCCGGAACCTGATCATCGCCGAGGAGGGGGCCCGGGTCTCGGTCGTCGAGGAGTATTTTGGGAGCGGCCCGCACCCCTACTTCACGAATTCCGTCACGGAAATCTTCGCAGGCCGCGGGGCGGCCGTGGAGTTCGACCGCTTCCAGCACGAATCGGAGAGCGCGTTCCACGTCTCGTCGGTCTACGTGCGCCAGGAGGCGGGGAGCAGCGTCACCATGAATGCCGTTTCCTACGGGAGCGCGATGGCGCGCCACAACGTGGTGTCCGTCCTCGACGGCGAGCGGGCGCAGTGCACGCTGAACGGACTCTCGCTCACCACGGGCTCGCAGCACATCGACAACCATACCACAATCGACCACGTGAAGCCGAACTGCGCGAGCCACGAACTCTACAAGGCGATCCTGGAGGGGTCATCGAAAGGCGTCTTCAACGGAAAAATATTCGTCCGCCGCGACGCCCAGAAGACCGACGCAAGGCAGACCAACAAATCGCTCCTCCTCTCCGACAACGCCACCATCGACACGAAGCCGCAGCTCGAGATTTTCGCCGACGACGTGCGCTGCACCCACGGCGCCACCGTCGGCCAGCTCGACGAGGACCAGGTGTTCTACCTCAGGAGCAGGGGCATGGGACTCGACGACGCGAGGGACCTCCTGACCAACGCCTTCGCCAGCGACGTCCTGAACCGCATCCGGCTGGAACCCCTCAGGGAGCACCTGCAGGCGATCCTCCATGTCCGGCTCTGCAAGGGAAGGATCCTGGCCGAAAACCGATGACACGGACGGCCGACATACGGCGATCGTTCGACGTCGCGGCGGTCCGCCGGGATTTCCCGATCCTGGACGTGAAGATCCACGGGAAACCGCTCGTCTACCTGGATAACGCCGCGACGACGCAGAAACCCCGGGCGGTGCTCGACACGATCCGCGCATATTACGAGTCGAAGAATTCCAACGTCCACCGCGGCGTGCACTACCTGAGCGAAGCCGCCACCGATCTCTACGAACGCGCCAGGGCGCGGGTGCGGACGTTCCTCAACGCCGCCGGCGCGGGGGAAATCGTTTTCGTCCGCGGCACGACCGAGGCCATCAACCTCGTCTGCCAATCCTACGGCCGCGGCCATGTCGGTGCGGGCGACGAAGTGGTCGTTTCCGCCATGGAGCATCACTCCAACATCGTCCCCTGGCAGATGCTCTGTACCGAAAAGGACGCCCGGCTGAAGGTGATCCCGATGGACGACCGCGGGGACCTTCTCATGGACGAGTATCAGAAACTCCTCACCGCCCGGACGCGGATCGTGGCGGTCAACCATGTCTCGAACGCGCTCGGGACCCTCAACCCGGTGACGGAAATCGTGAAACTCGCCCACGACCGGGGGATCCCCGTCCTCATCGACGGGGCCCAGGCCGTCCCCCATCTCCCGGTGGACGTGGCCGCCCTCGGCTGCGATTTTTACGCCTTCTCCGGGCATAAAGTATACGCCCCGATGGGCATCGGGGTGCTCTACGGCAAGAAAGAAATACTCGCCGGCATGCCCCCCTACCAGGGCGGCGGCGACATGATCAAATCGGTGACTTTCGAGAAGACCATTTTCAACGACGTTCCCCACATCTTCGAGGCCGGCACGCCGAACGTGGGCGGGGCCGTCGGGCTCGCGGCCGCCATGGACTACATCTCCGGGATCGGGATCGATGCCGTCCGGGAGCACGAGGAGGAGCTCCTCTCCTGTGCGACTTCACGACTGTCGTCCGTGCCGGGACTGCGGATCGTCGGGACCGCGCGTCAGAAGGCGGGCGTGATATCCTTCACGCTCGACGACATCCATCCGCATGATATCGGGACGATCCTGGATGCCGAAGGGATCGCCGTCAGGACGGGACACCACTGCGCACAACCGGTGATGCGGAGATTCGGCATTCCCGCGACGGTCCGGGCGTCGTTCGGCCTCTACAACACGACGGAAGAAGTCGACGCCCTCGCCGAAGGCCTGGGGAAGGTGAAGGATATTTTCCGGTGAACTCGGAACTGCGCGATCTCTACCAGGAGATCATCCTCGACCACAACAGGTCGCCACGGAATTTCCGGAGCATGCCCGATCCCGACCGCCGTGTCGAGGCGTTCAATCCCCTGTGCGGCGATCATTACACCGTTTACGTCAAACTGCGCGACGGCGTGATCGCCGATGTCTCGTTCGAGGGCGCCGGGTGCGCCATCTCGAAGGCGTCCGCGTCGCTGATGAGCTCGATGGTGAAGGGACGCACGAAAGAAGAGGCGGAAAGGCTGTTCGGGATGTTCCACCGCCTCGTCACCGGCGGAACGGTCACGCCGGCGGAGGCGGAATCGATGGGCAAGCTCGCGGCATTCGCGAACGTGTCGGAATTCCCGGTCCGCGTGAAGTGCGCAAGCCTCGCCTGGCACACGCTCCATGCCGCGGTGACGACACGCGAAGACACGGTTTCCACGGAATAATCCCGCGAAGGACCCCCAATGGAAGAACGCGAACTGAGCTCCATCGAACAGAGGATCATCGAGGCCGAAGTCATCGAGGCGATCCAGACCTGCTACGACCCGGAGATCCCGGTCAACGTCTACGAACTGGGATTGATCTACCTCGTGGAAGTCGGGTCCAATGGGAATGTCGCGGTGAAGATGACGCTCACCTCTCCGCACTGTCCCGCCGCGCAGTCGCTCCCGCCGGAAGTCGCCGCGAAGGTGAAGGGCGTCAAGGGCGTCACGGACGCCGTCGTGGATATCGTCTGGGAGCCCCCGTGGAACCCGGGGATGATGTCGGAAGCGGCCCGGCTGCAGCTGGGCATGATGTAATCATCATAAGGGATAAATCAATGGAACAGACCATCACCGTAAAACCGCGGCTCTCGGAGGAAGTGGATCTCACGCCGAAGGCGGCCGCGCAGGTCATGAAACTCAAGCGGGAGAACAACCTTTCCGAAAGCCACGGCCTCCGGATCGGGGTGAAGGGAGGAGGGTGTTCCGGCCTGTCATACGTGCTCGGCTTCGACGCCCGGCCGAAACCGGGTGACGTTATTTTTGTGAAAGAGGGGGTGACGATCTTCGTGGACCCGAAGAGCCTGTTCCACCTCTCGGGGACGGTACTCGACTTTTCCGACGGCCTCAACGGGAAGGGGTTCGTTTTCAACAATCCCCAGGCCGCGAAGTCCTGCGGATGCGGCAACTCCTTCAGCGCCTGACGGAGCGAGTCCTGACCATGAAGCGGCGAAAGTTCATTCGCACGGCCGCGTTGAGCGGCGCCGCGGCGTTCGTCTCGCCGGGGAAGATATTTTCGGACGACAGACCACAAACCATTCATCAGGAGAAAACGACAATGCCATTCACGCTGCCCAACCTGCCCTACGCGCACGACGCGCTGGAGCCCCATATTGACAAAATGACGATGGAAATCCACCACGGCAAGCACCATGCCGCCTACGTGAACAACCTGAACAAGGCGGTCGAAAACACCGAGTGGAGCTCCAGATCACTGGAAGATGTTCTCGCGAACGTTTCGAAGCTCCCCGCGGCCGTCCGGAACAACGGGGGCGGTCATTACAACCATTCGCTCTTCTGGACCATCATGAAGCCGAACGGCGGCGGGACGCCCCCGGCCGACCTGGCCGCTGCGATCGACCGCGATTTCGGGTCGTTCGACAAGTTCAGGGAAGCGTTCGGCACCGCCGGCGCCACGAGGTTCGGTTCCGGCTGGGCCTGGCTGGTCAACCAGGGCGGCAAGCTGGTCGTCTGCTCCACCCCAAACCAGGACTCACCCGTCATGGATATCGCGGAAGTGAAGGGCACTCCCATCCTCGGCATGGACGTATGGGAACATGCCTACTACCTGAAATATCAGAACCGCCGTCCCGATTACATCGCGGCGTTCTGGAACGTCGTCAACTGGGACGAGGTCGCGAAGCGCTTCAAGCAGGCCCGTTGACCCCGGGTCACCACCCGTCATTCAGGCATCCCCCCCGGTGAGCCGGCCCCCGCTTGCGTCTGCTCCCGACGTGTCGTACATTACCACGCGCATCGGGGCGCACTCTATCGACATCACAATGACAGGTGGCGGGCGGTGAACGAACAACAACACTCCAGGGGGCAGGGGAATGCCCTGGCGTCGGCTTTCGCGCTGATCCTCATCGGGGGGATCTTCCTCCTGAGGAACCTTGATCTCCTGCCGATGGACAGCAACTGGTGGGCCCTTCTGCTCCTGGTCCCACTCTTCTTCCTCGGGACGCGCATCAGGGAACTCCGGGCGAGGCACGGCGGGGGGTTCCCGCCCGAGGCGAGGGGTGCGCTGACAGGCTTCCTCTCGATCGCCCTCGTCATGGTGATCTTCCTCTTCGACCTCGACTGGGGGGACGTATGGCCCCTCTTCATCATCCTCGTCGGCGTGTCGTTTCTCTTCGGGGCGTCGACGGGAAAGAATGAGACGGCCGGACCGCCGCCGGGCGGACCGGTGTCTTGATTCGAATGAGGATTTCCCTTATTATCCACCATGAATGAGAGGGAAGCGCGGGCGGCGGCGACGGCCCGGCAGCCGGATTCATCACAGAGCCTGCCCGCGCGAACGCCGGCGAAGTCCGGGCCCGACCATTACTGGCAGTTTTGCGTCAATTGCGGAACGAGGCTGGAGGGGAGGAAGTGCAAGCTGATCTGCCCCCACTGCGGCTTCTACCACTCCTGCAGCGAACCCTGAATTCACATTCCATCCATCATGGGATCATATGAACAAAAAAACGAAAATCGTCGCGAAAAAACACAGGAAAAGCATCGAGAGGATGAAGGCGAGGAAGAAGGAATCTCTTGCCAGGGCGAAGAAAAAATAAGCCCCGCGCGAAGTGGGCATCCGGGGGATGCCCTTTTTTTGTGCGGTCAGGTGCGCAGGGCGGGTAACCGGCCATGATCTATTCATTCGGCGGGTTGCCGTATGACCTTGGGGCGCGCACCCGCATCATGGGGATACTGAACGTCACCCCCGATTCCTTCTCCGATGGCGGACGATACACCGACAGGACAACCGCGGTGGAGCACGCGCTGGAGATGGCCGGGGAGGGAGCGGATTTCATCGACATCGGGGGGGAATCCACCAGGCCGGGGGCGACGCCGGTCGCTCCGGATGTGGAGATCCGGAGGGTGGTCCCGGTGATCGAAGCGCTCGCTGCGAAGAGCGGCATACCCATCTCCGTCGATACCAGGAACGCGGATGTGGCGGAGAGGGCGCTCGGGGCCGGCGCGTCCATCGTGAACGACATCTCGGGCCTCCGGCACGACCCCCGGATGGCGGGCGTGGTAGGGACGCGGGGCGGCTCCGCTGTTCTGATGCACATGCGGGGAACATCCGCGACCATGCAGGACGATCCCCGGTACGACGACCTCATCGGCGAGATCAGGACCTGTTTCCTGGAGAGCATCCGGCTCGCGACGGAGGCGGGCATCCGGCAGATCATTCTCGACCCCGGCATCGGGTTCGGGAAGACCACCGGACATAACCTCGAAATCCTCAGCCGCCTCGGTGAATTCGCGGATCTCGGTTATCCTCTCATGGTCGGGCCCTCCAGGAAGGCGTTCGTCGGCGCGATCCTGGAGTTGCCGGTCGGGGAGCGGCTCGAGGGCACCATCGGCGCATCGGTCGCCGCCGTCATGAGGGGCGCGAGGCTCCTCCGCGTCCACGACGTGCGGGAGGTGAGCAGGGCCGTCAGGATCGCGGACGCCATCCTCGCCCGGAACCACGCCTGAAAAGAAAGCCATGGAACTTTTCAAGATAGGATTTTTCACGGTGTCGCTGATCGACCTGCTCGACGTGGGGCTGGTGTCGTTCATTTTCTACAAGCTCTACATGATCATGCGCGGGACGGTCGCCGCCCAGATCTTCGCGGGGCTCCTCCTGATCATCGCCTTCTCGTTCCTCGCCCAGGCGATCAATTTCAAGGCGATGAACTGGATGCTCCGGACGCTCACCGACATCTGGGTCATCGCATTCATCATCCTCTTCCAGCCGGAGCTCCGGCGTTTACTTGTCCTCATCGGAAGGAACCGTTTCGTCCGCCTCTTCCTGCGGATGAACGCGGAGGAATCCATCGACGAAATCGCCGGGGCGGCGGGGGAACTGGCGCGGAAACATCACGGGATGCTGATCGTGCTGATCCGGTCGACCGGGCTGAAGGCCTTCGTCGAGTCGGGGCTCTCCCTCCAGGCGAGGATCAGCAAGCCCCTGCTCGTGTCGATCTTCAATCCGCGGTCGCCGCTCCACGACGGCGCCGTGGTGGTCAGGGACAGGGTCGTGG
>DATDQD010000050.1:0-11492 GCA_035292425.1 Bacteroidota bacterium | reverse complement strand
GTTCGTGGACCCGGGCCTCGTCGTACCGGGCCTCCCCGTTCCTGAAGAGACGGGGGACGTAACCTGGGTACCAACCGCAATGCCGGATCCAGCGTCCCAGGAAGTATGCGCGGCGGGCGACCTCGTAGACCCCCGCGGCGGGACGGCCCTCCCCGGAGACGACCGACCTGATCTCGGACGCGAGGGGCTCCGGGACCCTCTCGTCGGCGTCGACCACCACGATCCACTCGCCCGATGCCACGGCCGCGGCGCGGTTTCTGGCCCGGCCGTAGCCGCACCAGGATTCGGTGATGACCGTGGCGCCCCTCTCCCGGGCGATCTCCGCGGTGCGGTCGGTGCTGCAGGAATCGACGACGATGACTTCGTCCGCCCAGCGGAGCGAATCGAGGCAGGCGCCGATGTTTCGTTCTTCGTTGAGGGTGATCACGATCGCCGTGAGCGTCCGGGGCCGGATCGTCATGATACCGTCCCCTCCGCCGAGGGGGCGGCCGCTGCCAGTCCGGTCAGGAACCAGACCAGCACCATGACCTCGTGGTCGCCGAAATTATACTCGAAGAGCCCGAGGACATGGAATCCCGTGTATGCCGCCATGAGACCCGTCGAAAGGGCCGCGCGGAACGATCCCTTCGCCGCCCCGCTCCCGGCGCGCCTGATCACGACGAACATTTTGAAAAAGAGCCAGACCACGGCGCAGAAGCCGGGGAGCCCCAGCGTCACCAGGGCCTCCATGAAATTGTTATGGAGATGCCCCCCCTCCCCGGGAGTCATCGGCGTGATGTAGGTCGTGTAGTAGTTCCGGAGGCCGATGTCCCCCCAGCCGAAGACGGGCCGGTCGAGGAACATCCTCCATCCGGTGGCGATCATCTGGAGCCGGGAGACGTTCGATTCCGCGGTCGTTGTGATCGAGTCCGCCACGAAACCGGCCGTGTCGCTGGTCTCGATGACGCTGACCGCGCGGTCCCGGAGGTCGTCAGGGGCGAAGAGTGCGAACAGCAGGCCCAGGACCGCCAGCCCGGCCAGGGCACGCCGGTCCTGCAGGAATCCGATGATGAGCACTCCCGCGACGAAAGCCGCCCACGCGCTGCGCGTCTGGGAGATTACCAGACCCGCGAAGAGGGGGATCAGCGCTGCTGCCAGCGCGAATTTCCACCCCCTCGGCACCGCCGCCGACAGGACGAAGGGGATGATGGCGAGGATGATCAGCATCCTGACTCCCCCCTCTGTCATCGCGATCTGGAACAACGCCGGCCTCCCGATCGCGCCGTCCACGAGTCGGAGAGTCGCCGTCTCGACGATGACCGTGACGGCGCCGGCCGCGGCCAACAGGCCGAGGATGGCCAGCATCCTCCCCCGGCTCCTGAAGGCGGAGGCGCCCAGGTAGACGACCCCGATCAGGAGCACCCGTTTCATGTTGTAGAACGAATCCGGGGGATCCACGGAGAATGCCGACGAGACGATTTCAGCGGCGATGTAGAAGAGGAACGCGGCTTCGAGTCCCGTTCTCGGGAGTGCGGCGAGGCCCTTCCGGACGATGATCGCGGCCATGACGAGGAACGCGGCCCCCATCGCGATCGAGGATGCGGCGACCGAGAACGTCACGGAAATCACGGCGACGGCGGTCAGCAGGCAGACCGCCGTTCCGGCCCTGCCGCCCGTGAGGGCTGCCTCAGTCGCGGAACTGGAGGTCATAGAGTTTCTTGTAGAGTCCGGCTGGATCGGCGATCAGTTCCGCGTGGGTCCCCATCCCGACGATCCTCCCCCTGTCCAGGACGAAAATCTTCGACGCGCGCTGGATGGTCGAGAGCCGGTGTGCGATGACGACCGATGTCCGGCCGGTCATCAGCCTGTCGATCGCCTCCTGCACCAGGAGCTCCGACCCGGTGTCGAGCGCCGAAGTGGCCTCGTCCAGGATCAGGATCGGGGGGTTTTTCAGTATCGCCCTCGCCAGCGCCAGCCGCTGTCTCTCTCCGCCGGAGAGCTTGACGCCCCGCTCGCCGATGACCGTTTCGTAACCGTCCCGCGCCTCCATGATGAACCCGTGGGCGTTCGCCGCCCGGGCCGCGGCCTCGATCCCGGCCACGGAGCACTCCGTCAGCCCGTAGGCGATGTTGTTCCGGATCGTGTCGTTGAAGAGGATGGTCTCCTGGGTCACGATCCCGATCGTCTCCCTGAGGCTTTTCAGGTCGAGCTCGCGGAGGTCGCACCCGTCGATGAGGATCGATCCGCCCTCCGGGTCGTAGAACCGCGGGATGAGGTCCACGAGGGTCGTCTTTCCGGCCCCGCTCGGCCCCACCAGCGCGACCACCTCGCCCTTGCCGATGACCATCGAAATGTCCTTCAGCACCGGCTGGCCGCCGTCGTACGAAAAGGACACGTTCCTGAATTCCACCGATCGGGTGAAATCCCCGACCCCGCGCGCGCCCGGACGGGACGTGATGCCCGGCTCCACGTCGATGATTTCGAAGACCCTCTTCGCGGCGGCGCTCGCCTCCTGGATCCTGTTCGCGACGTTCGTGAGCTCCTTGATCGGTGGCATGATCTGGAAGATGATGAAGAGGAACCCCAGGAACTCGCTCGCGCTGAGGGAGGTTTCCTGGAGCACCTGGTTGCCGCCGTACCAGACAATCACCGATCCCGCGATCACGCTCAGGAACTCCGTCGCGGGGGAGGAGATGTCCTTGATCCGGTTGATCCTGAGGACGGACCTGAGGTACGCCAGGGTGTACTGCAGGAACTTCTTCGTCTCGAACTCCTCCATGCCGAACGCCTTGACCACCTTGACGCCCGATATCGTTTCGTGGAGTACCGCCGTGATATCCGCCATCCGCTCCTGTGTCACGCCCCGTTCCCGGTGGAGCGTCAGCGCGATCCAGGCGATGACCGCCAGCGTGAAGGGAAAGACCACCAGCGAAATGAGCGTGAGCTTCCAGCTGAGGGAGAATGCGAGCCCGAGGTAGACCATAATCAGCAGCGGCTGGCGCATCATCGTCACGAAGAAGGCGCTGATGCCGCCGTTCAGGACCGAGACGTCGTTGACGACCCTCGAGATAAGATCACCCGTCCGCTCGTTCGTGAAGAATCCGAGGGGGAGCGAGTGGAGATGCCTGTAGAGGTTGTTCCTGAGGTCCCTGATGATCGACTCCTCGGAATAGTTCATCAGGAAGAACTGCAGGTACCCGAAGATGTTCTTCAGCAGGAACGTCACGATGATGATGACCGAGATCCGCAGCAGCGCGTCGGTCTGCGACCCCGCGAGGATTGCCCCGATGACGTCCTCCTTGAGCCCCGAGAACCACGTTCCGAGGCCGAACGCCACGCCGCCGGTGTCGCCGGACGCGGCCGCACCCACCTTCTCGGGGTGGAACAGGATGTCCAGGAGCGGAATGAAGAGGTAGATCGACGCGCCGCTCAGGAGCGAGTAGAAGACCGTCAGGACCACCGAGGCCGAGATATGCCTCCAGTAGGGCCGGGTGAGGCCGAGGATGCGGCGGAAAATCGAAAACGATTCGGCGAGTTCAGCCCGCATAGACCGCCGAGGATAATTTCACAAGCCCGTTCCTGCAGACCATTTCGCGGGAGGCCACGACGCTTTCATAGATTTTCCTGTTCTCCTCCCCCACCGCGGTTTTCGGATGGTGGAGGTGAAAGAGGATCCCCAGGTTCCTGAGGGACGCGAGCCCCGCGCCGGCGAGCCCCAGCCGGTAGGCCACGTCGGAATCCTCCCCGAGGCCGGGGGCCGCGTACTCTTCGTTAAAACCGTTGATCCGCTCCAGCCACTCGCGGTGGACGGAGAAGTTGCACCCGAGGATCGCCGGCTTCCCCGGATGGAGCAGCTTCCGGAGCAGCGGGCTCTCCGTCCTCACGGCGTCCTCGATCCAGGCGCTCCCGCCCCGCAGGCCGTCCGCGAGCAGCGCGAGGGAGATCCTCTCAAAGCTGCCGCTCTCCACGGACTCCGGGGTGATCTTCTCCGATATCGCCCGGCCGAGGTTCACCCTTCTCCCGCAGAGGACGGCCCCCTGTTCGGCCTGCCGGGAGTGGTCCTCCAGGAACCTCCGGTGCGGGAGACAATCCCCGTCGATGAAGACGAGGTATCCCGAACGGGCGGCCGCGATGGCCCGGTTGAGGATGGCGTTCTTCCGGAAGCCGCGGTCGGGATGCCAGACGTGGGAGACATGATACCGTGAGGTCGCCCTCCGGCGTTCAACCAGCTCCGCGACCGCCGGGCCGGAGCCGTCGTCGGCCACCACCACCTCGAAATCGCCGAACGTCTGCCGGTCGAGCGCGTGGAAGATCAGCTCCAGCGGGCGCACGGCGTTGTAGACGGCGACGACGAGCGTCAGCGACGGTCCGGGCGTCGCGCCGAGCGGGGTGCCGGTCATGAGCCGTACCGTCGTTTCATCGCCCGGATCGCTTCCATGTCGACGGGCGGGGATGCCTGCGCGGGCGTGACGGCCCGGTACTCCCAGAGCTTCGCGTACAGCGCCAGGGCGTAGACCGCATCGAGAACGGCGAGGAGAAAACCCTGCATGCCGTCCCGGTAACCCCGGCGCGTGACGTAGTTTCTGATAAAATGCGAAAGCGGGCTGAAGAGGATCTTGCCGAACCCCGGCACGTAGCCCGGTTTCGAACGGAGGAGGTTCGTCACCTGGAGGGAGGTGTAATCGTTCATCTTCTGCAGGTAGTGCGAGATCGAATCGTACGAATAATGATGCAGCGGGTTCGCGAGTGTGCCGTGCGGTCCCTTCACCGCGTAGCCGCCGTGGACCGCTGCGTCCTCCGCGAGGACCCGGTCTTTCCTGAAGAGGCGCATCGTGAGCCCCGGGTACCAGCCCCCGTGCCGTATCCACCGGCCCCGGAAACTCACCAGCCGCGCCAGCAGGTAGCCTTCGGTCGTGTCGCCGCGGCCGACGGCTTCCCGGATTTCGGCCGCGAGCGGCGCGGGGACCTCTTCGTCGGCGTCAATCACAAGCAGCCACTCCCCCGACGCTTCCGCGAACCCCAGGGCCCGTTGCCGGAGATCCGAATCGTACTCGTGGGCGATGACCCTCGCGCCGTGTTCACGGGCGATGGCGACCGTCCGGTCGGTGCTGAAGGAATCGACCACCACGATCTCGTCGGACCATCGCACGCTCCCGAGGCAGCGTGCGATGTTCCGCTCCTCGTTCAGCGTGAGGACGATGACGGAAAGGCGCGCCACGGCGTCACTTCACGACAATGCTGACGAGCCGGTTTTTCACGACCACGACCCGGAGGATT
Source organism: Bacteroidota bacterium (assembly GCA_035292425.1). Taxonomy (GTDB): domain Bacteria; phylum Bacteroidota; class Ignavibacteria; order UBA10030; family SZUA-254; genus SZUA-254. Next base: position 6,236 of record DATDQD010000050.1, on the reverse strand, counting down.
TCCTTCCCCTCGAGGTGCGGCTTCAGGCCCGGATCGCGCAGCGCGGTTTCGCGCAACATCTCCTCAGGGCTGTCGGGCGGTACGGTGAATTTCGAACGCACTTTCCCGTTGACCTGCACCACCATCTCGATCGTCTCGTCCCTCGTCTTCTCCGGGTCGTATGCGGGCCAGGGATGGTAGGCGAGCGAGCCGGTGTGCCCCATCAGTTCCCAGAGTTCCTCCGCGATGTGCGGCGCGAAGGGAGAGAGCAGCAGGACGAAGGCCTCCATCGCGTGCCTCGGCTTCTCTTCGGCGTTCAGGAACTCGTTCACGAAAATCATCATCTGGGAGATCGCGGTGTTGAACGCCAGCGCGTCGATGTCCTCCGTGACCTTTCTGATCGTCTGGTGGAGCAGCCGGTCCCGGTCCGGAGGGCACGTCCCTTCCCTGACCGCGGGATGGAGCTTCCCGTCCGGCCCCACGAGCATCCGCCACACGCGGTTCAGAAATCGATGGACGCCCTCGACCCCCCGGGTCGACCACGGCTTCGTGTCGACCAGCGGGCCCATGAACATCTCGAAGAGCCTCATCGAATCTGCGCCGTACCCGGCGACGATGTCATCGGGGTTGACGACGTTACCCCGCGATTTCGACATCTTCTGGCCGTCCTCGCCGAGGATCGTCCCCTGGTTGATCAGCCGGGAAAAGGGTTCCGGCGTTGAGAGGAGGCCGAGGTCGAAGAGGACCTTATGCCAGAACCTCGCATACAAAAGATGCAGCACGGCGTGTTCGGCCCCGCCGACGTAGAGGTCCACCGGCATCCAGTACCGCTCTTTTTCCGGGGAGACGAAGGCATCCGCGTTGTGCGGGTCGAGGTACCGGAGGTAATACCAGCAGGAGCCCGCCCACTGGGGCATCGTGTGCGTTTCCCTCCGCAGCCTGCCGTGCTCCGGGTGGTCGATGTGCAGCCAGTCCCCCGCGGTGGCGAGGGCCGACTCGCCCGAGCCGGTCGGCTGGAACGATTCGAGGTCGGGAAGTCCGACCGGCAGGTCGGATTCCGGCAGCGCCACCACCGTGCCGTCCTCCCGGTACGCGAGCGGAAACGGTTCGCCCCAGTACCTCTGCCTCGAGAAGAGCCAGTCGCGGAGCTTGTATCGGACGGCGCCCTTCCCGATCCCCCTCGATTCGATCCATGCGGTCACCTTTGCGATCGCCTGAGGGGTGGGGAGTCCGTCGATCGAAATTCCCGGCCCGGAGGAATTCACCGCGGTCCCCTCTCCGGTAAACGCTTCGAGTGAAAGGTCCCCTCCGCCGACCACTTCGACGACCGGCAGGCCGTACTGCCGCGCGAATTCGTAGTCGCGCTGGTCGTGGCCCGGTACTGCCATGATCGCCCCCGTCCCGTACCCCGGGAGAACGTAATCGGCCGTCCAGACCGGGATCGTTCCGCCGGTCGCGGGGTTCACGGCGCGGCCGCCGGTAAAGACGCCGGTCTTCTTTTTTTCCACCGCGGTCCTCTCCATGTCGCTCTTCCTCGCGGTCGTTTCGGCGTACGCGCGGACCGCCGACTCCTGTTCCCGGGAGGCGAGAGCGGCAACCATCGGGTGTTCCGGGGCGAGCACGATGTAGGTGGCGCCGAAAAGCGTGTCGGGCCGGGTCGTGAACACCCTGATGGTCCCGTCCCTGCCCGCTAGGCTGAAATCGATCTCGGCGCCCTCGGAGCGGCCGATCCAGTTCTTCTGCATCTCGATGATCCCGGCAGGCCAGTCGAGGGTTTTCAGGTCGTCCGAGAGCCGTTCGGCGTATTTCGTGATCCTCAGCATCCACTGCCGCATCAGGCGCCGTTCGACCGTGTATCCCTTCCCGGTCCATTCCCCGACTTCTTCGTTGGCGAGGACGGTGCCGAGCTCCGGGCACCAGTTGACCGGCATGTCCTCGAGGTAGGCGAGCCTCCGCGCCGCCAGGAAGGTGTCCTTCGCGCGCCGGTCGAGGCCGCCGGGAACGGTAAGCTCGGAGATCGGCCGCGCCTTGCCCGACGCGTCGTCGAACCACGAATTATAAAGGCGGAGGAAGATCCACTGGGTCCAGCGGTAATATTTCGGGTCGGTGGTGTCCACCTCCCGCGACCAGTCGTAGGAGAGGCCGAGCATTTTAATCTGCCGGCGAAAGGTGGCGATGTTCTCCCCCGTCGTGATCTTCGGATGGATGCCGGTCTGCATCGCGTACCGTTCGGCGGGCAGGCCGAATGCGTCCCACCCCATCGGGTGGAGCACGTTAAATCCCCGCATCCGCTTGTAGCGGCTGTAGATATCGGTCGCGGTATACCCTTCCGGGTGGCCGACGTGGAGGCCGGACCCCGAAGGGTACGGGTACATGTCGAGGATGTAGAGTTTCCGCTTCGAAGGGTCCTCGGTGACCGCGAAAGTGGCGTTCTTCTCCCAGTAGTGCTGCCACTTCTCTTCGATGCGTCGGAAATCGTAGTGCATGGTCCGGTTGTGCGGGCGCAGTGTCAGTCGTGGAAATGATGATAATAACGATTTTCGGCAGGAGAATCAAAACCCCCGCGTCCGGACGGCATAAAAAAAGGTTTCCGGTGACCCGGAAACCCCGTACTACCGACCCGGCGTCAGTGCCGGTCAGGACGCCTGCGCTGCAGATTCCTTCTTTTTCGCGGCGGCCTTTTCTTTTTTACCGGCCGCTTTTTTCGGTGACTTCTTCGCCTTCGTTTCTTTTCCGGCCGTCTCGGACTTCTCCGCTTTCCCCTCTTTTTCCTGCTTGCCGGGCCTGATCGCGCCGTGGAAATCGACCAGTTCGAGGATCGCCACTTCGGCCCCGTCGCCCTGCCGCCTTCCGAGCTTCACGATGCGCGTATAGCCGCCCGGGCGGGACGACACCTTCTGCGCGATCTCGGAAAAGAGCTCCCTGACCACTTCCTTGTCCCTGATGTACCGCGCCACCATCCGGCGTTCGTGGACATTCTTCGCCTTGTCCTCCATACCGTACGCCCGTTTCGCCCTGGTGATCAGTTTTTCGACGAACATTCTCAATTCTTTCGCCTTGGCGAGCGTGGTCCGGATTTTCTTGTGCTTCAGCAGCGCCGTGGAAAGCGCCACGAAGAGCGCTTTCCTGTGGGATGCCGTACGCTTGAGCTTTCTGCCGGCTTTTCTGTGTCTCATGGGTATGCCGTTGGTCTGTTATTCGCCGCTGGTCGTGAGATACTTCTCGACGTCCATGCCGAACGTGAGCCCGAACTGGTCGATGATCTCCGAGAGCTCTGCGAGTGATTTTCTTCCAAAATTTCTGAACTTGAGGAGCTCCGGTTCGTCCCTGCGGACGAGGTCCGCGATGGTCTTGATGTTGGCCGCCCTGAGGCAGTTGTGCGAGCGGACCGAGAGTTCCAGTTCGTCGACGCTCATTTCGAGGATCTTCCTGATGCGGGAAACCTCGGAATCCTTCTCCGTCCCCTCGTCGCCGGCGTCGACCTCGACGTCGAAGCTGAGGAAGAGCTGGACGTGGTCCCGCAGGATGTTGGCCGCCTGGGCGATCGCGTCGTCCGGCGCAACCGAACCGTCGGTCTCGACCTCGAGCACGAGTTTCTCATAGTCGGTCTGCTGACCGACGCGGGTGGTCTCGACGGTGTAGCGGACGTTGCGGATCGGGGTGAAGATCGAATCGATCGCGATCAGGTTCACCGCCGCTTCCTGCTGCTTGTTCTCCTCGGCGGGAACGTATCCCTTCCCCCTGCCGATCCGGAGTTCCAGCTCGAAATCGCTGTCGCCATTGAGGGTGGCGATGTGCTGCTCGGGGTTGAGGATCTCGATCTCGGGGTTCGCCTTCTGGATGTCGCCGGCGGTGAATTCCCTTCTCCCGCTGAGCTGGACGACGATCTTGTTGAGTTTTTTATTGATCAGCTTGAGCCGGACGGCCTTCAGGTTCAGGATCACCTCGGCGACGTCCTCGACCACGCCCTTGATCGTGGAAAATTCGTGGAGGACGTTGTCGATGCGGACGCCCGTGAACGCCGTGCCGGGGAGCGACGAGAGCAGCACGCGCCGGAAGGCGTTGCCGATCGTGACCCCGAAACCCTTCTCCAGCGGTTGGAGGATGAACTTTCCGAAGGTGTTCGTGTAGCTCGATTCGTCGAGCTGAACTTTTTCCGGCATTTGAAAATTGATTCCGACCATAGAGTCTGACTCCCAGATGACGTTTCGTAAGTGTGGTGCGTCCGGACCTTATTTGGAATAAAGTTCGACGATGAGCTGCTCGTTCGCGTTCAGCGGGACGTCCGCGCGCTCCGGCACGGTGAGGAACGTTCCCGACATGGAGGCCTTGTCCAGGCTCAGCCAGGGGAGCATCGCGCTGTCCTTGATCCGCTTCATGGACGAGTGGATCAGGTCGAGCTTCCTGCTCCTGTCACGGATCTGGATGACGTCCCCCGCCTTGAGCAGGAAGGACGGGATCGTCACCGGGTGGTTGTTGACCAGGATGTGGCCGTGGGTGACGAGCTGGCGCCCCGCCTTGCGCGACGGCGCGAACCCGAGGCGGTAGACGACGTTGTCCAGCCGCCGCTCGAGCATCTTGATGAGCGTCTCGCCGGTGCGTCCCGACTGGCTCAGGGCCTTCTCGAAGTAGTTCCTGAACTGCTTTTCGAGCAGACCGTACGAACGCCTCACCTTCTGTTTCTCCCTCAGCTGGACGCCGTACTCGGAGATCTTCTGCCGGCGGCTCTGTCCGTGCTGACCGGGGGCGTATCCCCTGCGCTCCACCGGACATTTCTCGGTGAAACACTTCGTCCCCTTGAGGAATAATTTCTGCCGTTCCCGGCGGCACTGTCTGCAACTCGGATCGATATATCTTCCCATACTGTCCTTCGGTTCGTGGAATGCGTTTCTTGCGTCAGACTCTGCGTTTCTTGGGCGGACGGCACCCGTTGTGAGGGATCGGCGTGATGTCCCGGATGCTGAGGATCTCGATGCCGACCGACTGCAGCGACCGGATCCCCGCTTCCCTCCCGGAGCCCGGTCCCTTGACGAACACGTCCACCTTCCGGAGACCCATGTCGAAGGCTTCCTTGCCCGCCGCCTGGGCGGTCACCTGGGAGGCGAAAGGTGTGTTCTTCCTCGAGCCCTTGAAGGCGTTCCGGCCGGCCGACGACCAGCTGATCACGTTGCCGTACACATCGGTGATGGTGACGACGACGTTATTGAACGTCGCCTTGATGAACACCTTTCCCATGACGTCGACCTGGATTTTCTTTTTCTTTCGGGCGACCGCCGCCGCGGCGGCTGCCCCTGCTGCTGGTTTGGCCATTGACTGTCCTTTTGTGTGTTGTCCGAGCGCCCGCTTACTTCTTGGCTGCCGCCTTCTTCTTGCCGGCGACGGTCTTGCGCTTGCCCTTTCTCGTCCGGGAGTTCGTCCGGGTTCGCTGTCCGCGCACCGGGAGCCCCTTCCGGTGTCGGAGGCCCCGGTAGGAGTTGATGTCCATCAGGCGCTTGATGTTGATCTGCGTCTCGCTCCGCAGCGCGCCCTCGACCTTGTAGTCGGAGGTGATGATCGAGCGGATCCTGGAGACTTCGTCGTCGTTGAGTTCGCCGACGCGCTTGTTCGGGTCCACCCCCGCCTCGGTGAGGATGTGTCTGGCGCTGGTCCGGCCGATTCCGTAAATATAGGTCAGACCGATGAAGGCGCGCTTTCCTTTGGGTAAATCGATACCGGCTATTCGGGCCACTCCTGATGTTCCTTTCTGCTTGGGTCTGGATACGTGATGGTCTGGTTAACCCTGGCGCTGTTTGTGCTTCGGGTTCTTGCAGATCACCCTCACCACACCCTTGCGGCGGATGATCTTGCAGTTAACGCATAATTTCTTGATCGACGAACGGACTTTCATAATCTCACCTAGCCTGTCCTTACTTGTACCTGTACGTGATTCTGCCCTTCGAAAGATCGTAGGGCGACATTTCCACCGTGACCTTGTCCCCGACCAGAATTTTAATGTAGTGCATCCGCATCTTCCCCGAAATGATCGCCAGGATCTCGTGCCCGTTGTCCAGCTTCACCCTGAACATCGCGTTCGGGAGGGTGTCGGTGATCACCCCGTCCATCGTGATCGGGCCCTGTTTCGCCATCCTCCGGTCCTCAGGCCGTCAGGATCTGTGCCGCGCCGGACGTGACCAGCACGGTGTGTTCGAAATGCGCCGAAGGCTGGCCGTCGGACGTCCGGATGGTCCAGCCGTCCCGGTCGACAATCACGCGATGGG
>DATDQD010000049.1:0-2812 GCA_035292425.1 Bacteroidota bacterium | reverse complement strand
GGTGACCCTCCCGCTGTCGCAGACCGCCAAGATCGGAGACCACGCGCTCGGGACGCGGCACCGCGCCGCCCTCGGCATCTCCGAACAGGCCGACGTGATCTCGGTCGTGGTCTCCGAGGAGACCGGCGCGATCTCCATCGCCGACAACGGCGTCCTCATCCGCGGCCTGACGACGCAGGAACTGAGGAGCGAGCTCAGGTCCAGGATGGACACCACCTCCGACAAGACGGCAAAATCGATCCGGTCGATTTTCAGGGGAGGCCAGTCGTAGTCTCCGACGGATCATCCATGGACTCCGCGCGCACAAGAGGATTCAGGCGTTTCGAACAGGAACGGGAGGAGATGATCGACCTCATCCGCCATCGCGGAGTCACCGATGAGCTCCTCATCGCCGCGATGCGCCGGATCGACCGTCATGAATTCGTCGATACCCCATTTCTCAACCGCTCGTACGAGGATTCCGCCCTCCCGATCGGGTGTTCGCAGACGATTTCCCAGCCGTACACCGTCGCGTTCATGACCCAGGCGCTCGGGGCGAAACCGGGTGACCGCGTCCTGGAGGTGGGCACGGGATCGGGATACCAGGCCGTCGTGCTCGCCGAGATGGGGATGCGCGTCTTCACCATCGAGAGGCACATGCCGCTCCTGGTGGAGGCAAGGAGGAGGTTCGAGAAATTCTCCTACAACATCGCTTCGAAATGCGGCGACGGGACACTGGGGTGGAGCGAATTCTGCCCGTACCGGGGGATCATCGTCACGGCCGGGGCCCCCGAACCGCCCCAGTCCCTCCTCGACCAGCTCGACGAGGGGGGAGTGCTGGTGATCCCCATCGGCGGAATGGATCTCCAGGACATCCACCGGATCACGCGGCGGGGCGATCGCTACGCAACGCAGCACACCGCCGGATTCAAGTTCGTCCCCCTGATCGGTAAATCGGGCTGGAAGTGACCCCGCCCGCCGCACCGGGCGCCGGGAACCATCCGCCCGGGAGAGTCCTCGCGCTCGTCGGTCCGACGGCGTCGGGCAAAACGGCGCTCGCCCTCTCCGTCGCGCGTCTCCTTCCGTGCGAGATCGTCTCCGCCGATTCGCGGCAGGTCTACCGCGACATGGCCGTGGGGACCGCCCAGCCGTCGGCGGCGGAGCTGCGTGAGACGACGCATCATTTTGTCGGCGAACTGCCGCCGGACCGGGAATTCAACGCGGGGAGTTTCGGAACGATCGGGCGCAGGACCATCGGCGGGATCTTCGGCCGCGGACGCCTGCCCCTCGTCGTCGGCGGATCGGGACTTTACCTCCGTTCGCTCCTCCGGGGCCTCTTCGAAGGACCCGAGGCCGAACGGGCCGTCAGGGAGGCGCTCGAAGCCCGTTTGAAAACGGCGGGGGCGGAAAACCTCCTCGAAGATCTCAGGAAAGTCGATCCGGCGGCCGCGGAAAAACTTGGTCCCGTCAACGCGAGGAGGATCATCCGGGCCCTCGAAGTCTATGAGCTCAGCGGAAGAACGATCACCGAGCTCCACAGGGCCGGGATCGAGATCCCGTTCGACTCCCTGCAGATCGGGCTCCGGTGGCCGAGGCCGGCGCTTTACGAGAGGATCAACGCCCGGGTCATCGGGATGGTGAACGAGGGTCTCGTGGAGGAAACGCGGCAGCTCCTCGAGCGCGGGTACCCGCCCGCCCTCCATTCGCTCCAGACGGTGGGATACCGGGAGGCGATCGCCCACCTCGGCGGCCGGATCACCCGTCAGGAGATGATCGCCACGATCCAGATGAACACCCGGCGTTTCGCCAAACGGCAGATGACCTGGTTCCGTGCGGACTCCACCATCCACTGGATCGACATCGACGCCGGAACCGACCTCACGCGCATCGCGGCGGACGTCGTCCGGCTTTTCGGGCGGGGGGCGGAAGGAAAATGACGACGTTGTGACCGCCGATCCGGACGCGCGTTTTGATACGAGGGGGCGTTTTGCTATCTTTAAAGTCGATGAATCAAATCGGGGCGTGGCTCAGCCCGGCTAGAGCGCTTGGTTCGGGACCAAGAGGTCGGCGGTTCAAATCCGCCCGCCCCGACTCCTTTTAAAGGTTTTCTATCCCCCTGGGTGTGTTTTAACCCATCAAGTGGAAACCCGCCTCTTCAATATTCTCATCGCGGAAGATAACCTGGGGCATCAACGGCTCACGGAGTATGCCCTCAGGAAGAACCGGGTTCCGGTCCGCTGTGCCATCGTGAGGGACGGCCAGGAGGTACTTGACTACCTTTTCCGGAAGGCCCCGTACGACGACGAAGCGCGGTGTCCCCGCCCCGACCTCATCCTCCTCGACCTGAACCTCCCCAAGCGGGACGGGAGGGAAGTGCTCGGCATAATTAGAGCGGACCCGTCGCTGCGCAGCATCCCCGTCGTCATCGTGAGCACGTCGGACCGGGAAGAGGACATCCGCTACGCGCTGGGGAGCGGGGCGAGGGCATACATCAGCAAGTCGCGGGGATTCGACAGGTACTCCGACGAGATCAGCGAGGTGATAAAGTATGTACGGTGACGACCATTCAGTGACGACGACGGGGTATGGACGCCGCGGCGCACCGGACGATCCATCGGGGGTTCGGGCCTGATGGCCGGCATCGTCGCCATCGTCGGCCGCCCGAACGTCGGGAAGTCGACCCTGTTCAACCGGATCGTCGGCATGAGGGACGCCATCGTCCACGGAGAGCCGGGCGTGACGCGGGACCGGAAGTACGCCGCCGCGGAATGGGCGGGGAGGAGCTTCACCCTGATCGATACCGGCGGGTACGTCCCCAAGTCCACCGACATCT
>DATDQD010000048.1:0-12336 GCA_035292425.1 Bacteroidota bacterium | reverse complement strand
GCGGCGGTTGCGGAATGGGTGAAAGCCCAGAACGTGGTGACGTTCTCCTACCTCGAAAAGATCCCCTTCCGGCAGAAGATCAGGGAAAGGCTCACGGCCATCTGGAACTACCCGAGATACGGCTCACCCTTCAGGGAGGGGAAATATTATTACTACTATAAAAACGACGGACTCCAGAACCAGAGCGTTTTGTATAAACAGGCATCTCCCGACTCGAAGGGGGAGGTCTTCATCGATCCCAATACATTTTCGACCGACGGGACCGTTGCGCTCGGCAGCCTCTCATTTTCGAGGGACGGATCGCGCCTCGCTTTCGGCATATCCAAAAGCGGCTCCGACTGGGTGGACATCGTCCTGATGGATGTCGCGACGAAAACCACGTCCGACACCCTTCGCTGGGTGAAGTTCTCCGGCGTTTCATGGTACGGCGACGGTTTCTTCTACAGCCGCTACGATGCACCCGCCGACACCTCGAAGATGCTTTCGAAAAAAAACGAATACCACAAGGTCTACTACCACCGCGCCGGCACCCGGCAGGCCCAGGATGCGCTCGTGTACGAGGATCCCTCGCAGTCCGAATTTCTCTTCGGCGTATCGGTGACGGAGGACGAAAGCATTGCGCTCCTTTCGGCGTCGAGAGGGAGCTCCCGGGGGAATGCCCTCTCCTACAAAAATCTGACGACGCCCGCGGCCGCATTCACGCCGATCATCACCACCACGGACGACCGGATCTACGCGGTTGAAAACGTCGGCGAAAAGCTGATCCTCTTCACGAACCGGAACGCGCCGAACGGCAAACTCCTCCTCTTCGATCCTGCCCACCCCGCGGAAGCAGACTGGAAGACGATCATCCCCGAGAAGGAAGAAGTGCTCTCGGGCGTCAGCAGCGCCGGCGGGAAACTCTTCCTGACGTACATCAAGGACGTGAGTCATCGAGTCTACGTTTACGATTTCAACGGCGCTCTCGAGAGAGAGATCGCCCTGCCGGTCCCCGGCACGGCAGGGGGGTTCAGCGGTAAGAACGACGAGCGAGAACTCTTCTTCTCGGTCACATCGTTCACTTCCCCCTCGACAATCTACCGCTACGATGTTGCGGCGGGGACCTACTCGCTCTACCGGAAGACCGACATCGATTTCAATCCCGACGAATACGTCACGAAGCAGGTCTTCTACAACAGCAAGGACGGGACGAGGATCCCGATGTTCGTCATACATAAGAGGGGCATTACGCTCGACGGCACCAACCCGACTCTGCTCTACGGGTACGGGGGTTTCAACGCGAGCATGATGCCATCGTTCAGCGTGACCCGGCTGGCGTTCATCGAGCAGGGCGGGGTCTACGCCCTCGCGAACCTCAGGGGCGGGGGGGAATACGGCGAGAAATGGCACGAGGCGGGGATGAAGCTCAACAAGCAGAACGTCTTCGACGATTTCATCTCCGCGGCCGAATACCTTATCGCCCAAAAATATACTTCGCCGGCGAAGCTGGCCATCCAGGGCGGCTCGAACGGCGGCCTGCTCGTGGGCGCCGTGGCGAACCAGCGCCCCGAGCTCTTCAGGGTCGCGCTTCCGGCGGTCGGCGTCATGGACATGCTGAGGTTCCACAGGTTCACGATCGGGTGGGCATGGGTCGCCGATTACGGATCGAGCGACGATTCCGTGCAATTTAAAAACCTTCTGTCGTACTCGCCCCTTCATAATATCGGGGCAGGGGCCCCATACCCGGCGATGCTCGTGACCACCGCGGACCACGATGACAGGGTGGTACCCGCCCATTCTTTTAAATATATTTCGACGTTGCAGGACGCGTATCACGGTCCCAATCCCGTTCTCATCCGGATCGAGACCAAAGCCGGGCACGGGGGCGGGAAGCCCATATCGAAGGTTATCGAAGAAAATGCGGACCTCTACGCTTTCATGTTGTACAACCTCGGCGTGACGCCGAAGTACCCTTGACATCCTGATCCGGACATCATCACATCAGACGAATACCGATTTCCATGAGGACCATCGCATCGTACTTTCTGATCACCCTGGTCCTGACCCTGGGATGCGCGACCGAGGTCCCGACCCCGGTCGCCCCCGGGGCCACGCTCGACCGGTACCTGGCCCAGTACGCGCCGTACGAAATGTCCTTCGACGCCTCGGCGTTCGCGGAGAAGGACAAGCAACTACTCCGGAAACTCATTGAAGCCGCCCGGTACCTGGATACGGCCTACTGGATGCAGACCTCCGTCCACGGCCTGCGGCTGAGGGACAGTCTTGCCGCACTGCCCGCGGACTCACTGAGGACGAAGCTCCTCACGCTCCTGAACCGGAACGCCGGGCCGTTCGATCTGCTGCGCCACGATTCGACGTTCATCGGGACGGAGCGCCATTCCCCCGGGCAGGAGATCTACCCGCAGGGGATGACTGCGGAGATGTTCGACGCGTGGTACGGGAAACTGTCCCCCGGGGAGCAGGCCGCGGCCATGTCGCCCTATAGCGTCATCAGGGAGGATGGCAGTGGCGGGTACAAAGCCGTTCCGTACAATGTGGAGTATTCCCGGTGGGTCGAACCCATGGCGCGGCTGCTGGGCGAGGCGGCCGCCATCTCCGACAATGAATCCTTCTCGCGGTTTCTTCGATTAAAAGCGAAAGCGCTCCTCGAAGACCGCTATTTCGACGCCGACACGGCCTGGATCGAGCTCGGAGGCAACAGGTTCGACATCGTCTTCGGGCCCTTCGAGGTCTACTCGGACGGGATCAAGGGGGTCAAGGCGAAGTACGAAGCCAACATCGAAGTCGTCGACCAGGAGGAGTCCAGGCGGCTCGACCTCTACAGGAAGTACCTCAACGAGATGGAACAGAACCTCCCGGTGGGGAAGGAATACAAGTCCCGGATCGAGGGGCTCACCGCCCAGTTCGTCATCGTCACCGATATCATGCGGGCGGGCGAGTCCGCCGCGGGGTACCAGGCCGTGGCCACGAACCTGCCGAACGACCCCGAGGTCCATCAGAAGAAGGGGTCGAAGAAGACGTTCTGGAAAAATATGTTCAAGGCCCGGTTCAACACCATCATCAAGCCGGTGAGCATCAGGTTGATCCATCCCGAACAGCTCCGGTTCCTCTCCGACGAGGGGTTCTTCCAGTTCGTCCTGATGCATGAGATCTGCCACGCGCTCGGTCCGCGCGTCGTGAAGACGGGGCCCAACAAGGGACTGCCGGTGAACAACGCGATCGGGCCGGAATATAACGCCCTGGAAGAGGCCAAGGCGGACATCGCCGGGCTCCACTCGCTGATTTACCTCATGGACAAGAAGGTCATCGATCGGAAAAGGGAGAAGGAATACTTCGTCTCCTACCTCGGCTCGCTCTTCCGCTCGGTCCGGTTCGGACTGGGCGAGGCCCACGGGAAGGCGGCGGCGATTTCACTGAACTACCTCGTCACGAACGGCGGCATTCTCTACGAAGCGTCGACGAAGAGGTGGAGCGTCGATTTCCCCAATTTCCGGGGCGGCGTCGAAAAACTCGCCCGGGAACTGGTGATGCTCGAGGGGGACGGGGACCCGGCGAGAGTGAAGGAGTTTTTCGGAAAATGGATCACCATGACGGACCCGCTGTCGAAAAGCCTCGCGGCCGTCAGCGACATCGCGATCGACGTCATTCCGAAATATTCCATCAGGTGGGAGTAACGATGACCTTTACGAGGAGATTCCATTGAACATCGGTGTACCGAAAGAGATCGCGCCGGGCGAGACGCGGGTGGCCCTGACCCCGGCGACGGTCAAGCAGATCGTACGGGACGGCCACCAGGTCCAGGTCCAGTCGGGGGCTGGCGCCGGCGCGTCGATATCCGATGACGACTACGGCCAGGCGGGTGGCAGGATAGTCCGCGGAGCAGAGCAACTGTACGGCGGGGCGGACGTGATCATCAAGGTCCAGGCGCCCCGGCAGCAGGACGGTGTCGACGAGGCCGGCCTCATCAGGAAGGAAGGCGTCTATATCGGGTTCCTGTCTCCCTTCGGGGGGAAGGAAACGGTGAAACGGTTCCTCGAGCGGAAAATCACCGCTTACGCGATGGAATACATCCCGAGGATCACCCGCGCCCAGAGCATGGATGCCCTCAGCTCGATGGCGACCCTCGCGGGGTACAAGTCGGTCCTGATGGCGGCCGACCGGATGCACAAGATCTTCCCCATGATGATGACGGCCGCCGGCACGATCTCCCCCGCCACGGTGCTCGTCCTGGGCGCCGGGGTGGCCGGGTTGCAGGCGATCGCCACGGCGAAACGGCTCGGCGCGAGGGTCGAGGCGTTCGATCCCCGCCCCGCGGTGAAGGAGCAGGTGAAGAGCCTCGGCGCGACATTCATCGAAATGGAAGTGCCCGAGGACGCGGAAACCTCGGGGGGCTATGCCAGGGAACTCTCCCCCGAGTTCATCAAAAAGGAGATGGAGGCGATCGGCGCAAGGCTTCCGAAGGCCGACGTGGTGATCACGACGGCGCAGGTGTTCGGAAAGCGCGCCCCGATCCTGATCACCGAGGCGATGGTGAAAATGCTCAGGCCGGACTCGGTGATCATCGATCTCGCGGCCGACCAGGGAGGGAACTGTGAACTGACGGTCGCGGGGAAAGAGGTAGAAAAACATGGCGTCACCATCGTCGGGGCGGTGAACGTGCCCGCGATGATCCCGATCGACTCCAGCCAGATGTACGCAAAAAACGTCTTGAACCTTTTCCAGTACCTGTACAAGAAGGGGAGTGAGGGGCCCGATTTCACCGACGACATCCCGAAGGGCTGCTGTATCACCAGGAACGGCGAGATCATCAACGAATCATTCAGGAAAGCCTATTCCGCAGCACTTCGATGAGGATCGCGATACCGTAAACAGCCGGCGCTCGCCATCCATCCTTTGATTACCCGCCGATTTTCCTTATTTTCCACCCCACGATGCCGAAGAAAAAATATACGACCGACCAGCTGATCGGGCGGATCCGGGAGCTGGCCTACAACCTCTGGTGGTCCTGGAACCCCCGGGCACAGCAGATATTCGAGGATCTCTCCCCCCTGACGTGGGAGGAAACGAAACACAATCCTGTCGCCGTGCTCTCCCAGGTGTCCGAGACGGAGCTCCGCGTCTACCTGAACGACCGCGACTTCCTGGAGATGGTCCTCCCGGTCCTCGACGACTTCGACCGGTATATGGCAAGGAAAAGCACATTCGCGTCCCGCCGCGGAACGAAGAAGGGGCGTCCCCGCGGTCCCGTGGCTTACTTCTGCGCTGAGTTCGGACTTCACGAATGCCTGAACTTTTATTCGGGCGGGCTCGGGATACTGGCCGGGGACCACGTCAAGTCGGCGAGCGACCTCGGGCTGCCGCTGGTCGCCGTCGGCCTCTTTTACCGTCGCGGCTACTTCGAGCAGAAAATCGACGGGGCGGGGCAGCAGCTCGAGGAATATCCCACGGTCGATCCCTCCCTCATCCCGGTCAGGTCTGTGAGGGATGCCTCCGGGAAACCGGTGGTCTGCAGGATCACCATCGGCGAGGAGGATGTATTTTTCGAAACATGGCGGATCGACGTGGGGAAATCGACCATCTATCTCCTTGACACGGACGTTCCCGAAAATTCCGAACAGGCGAGGGGCCTGACATCGCTCGCCTATGGCGGCGACATGAACATGAGGATCCGCCAGGAGATCGTCCTGGGAATAGGGGGGGTGAAGCTCCTCCGCGCGCTCGGGTTCAGTCCGGCGGTGTACCACATGAACGAGGGGCACGCGGCGTTCCTGACCCTCGAGCTCCTCCGCGAAGAAATGCTTCGAACGGGGGACCTCGCGGCATCCGAATCCTCCGTCCGTTCCCGGTGCGTTTTCACCACCCACACACCGGTCCCCGCCGGCCATGACAGATTTCCCAGGGAGTTGATGGAATCTACATTGAAGTCGCAGTGCGCGGAGATCGGCATCGATACGGAACGGATGATGTCGTATGGGACGGCAGGACCCGGGAAGGAGAATCATGAATTCACGATGACCGTCCTGGGGCTGAAATTTTCACGCGCGGCGAACGGCGTCAGCAAGAAGCACGGCGAGATCTCGGCGATCATGTGGAAGGACCTTTACCCCGACCGGTCGCACTGGAAACCGGTCATCGGCCATATCACCAACGGCATCCACATACCGACCTGGACGTCGAGGAGATCGTGGGAGTTCTGGGAGAGGCACAATTCCCACAGGTGGAAGGACGAAGTCCACCACCCGCGCTTCTGGGAACACCTCACCGATCCGAAAACGGTGTCCGACGAGGAGTTATGGTCGCTGCGATACACGCTCAGGAGAGACCTGATCGAATTTGTCCGCCGGAGGGCCCAACAGCGGAGGGTCATCGGCGGCCCGACCGGGAAGGAAGCGTTGTACAACCTGCTTTCGTACGACACGCTCACGATCGGCTTCGCGCGGAGGTTCGCGCCCTACAAGAGGGCGCCGCTGCTCTTTTCGGAGATCGAAAAGGCCATCGCCCTCTTCAACGATCCGGCGCGCCCGATCCAGCTGATCTACGCGGGGAAGGCGCATCCAAGGGACGGGGGTGGAAAGGATTTTATCAGGCAGATCACACAGCTGTGCGACCATCCGACGCTGCATGGCAGGATCGTCTTCCTGGAGGATTACGACATCAACGTCGCGCGATACCTGGTATCGGGATGCGACGTCTGGCTGAACACCCCCCGGAGGCCCCTGGAGGCGAGCGGTACGAGCGGCCAGAAAATCGCCATCAACGGGGGGCTCCACCTGAGCATCCTCGACGGATGGTGGATTGAAGGATACAACAGGAAAAACGGGTGGGCCATCGGGGGGATCGACCCGATCCCCCGGTCCAACGAAGAAGCCGATGCGGCGGACGCTGTTTCTCTCTACGACGTCCTCGGGAAGGAAGTGATTCCCCTCTTTTATTCCAGGGACCGGTCGGGCATACCGAGGAAATGGATCGCCATGATCAGGACCTCCCTGAGGACGCTCATCCCGGTGTTCAATACGCACCGGATGGTCTCGGAGTACGCCGAAAAGTATTACTTCCCCGAATAACCGGGGTCAATTCAAACCTCGATTTGGATACGCTTCGACATCTCAGGATCCTCCACCGGTCATTAATGCGGACGGCCGGCTCCACGGCGGCGGCGAGGTACAAGGTCCCATCGCTCTGGCAGCCGTCGGGGAGCGGCCGGGGTCCTGTCGCGGTTGACCCCTTCGCATTCTATGGGGAGATCATCGGCGCCATCATCGGGACCGATCCGGCACCGCTCTGCGGCTCCGGAGGGAGCGGAGGGGACGGGCGAGACAGGTCGGACAGGCTTGGCAGGCTTGACAGGCTTGGCAGGCTTGGATGGAGCAGGGAGGCGGTCGTCTACAATATGATGGTGAGGCTCACCTGCGCTTATGACCACGACGGGGACGGAATGCTCGGGCAGCCCCTGAATCCGGATGGGTGGAGGGAAACCGGGACATTTCTCAAAGCAATCGCGATCCTGCCGTACATACGGTCCCTTGGCGCCAATACGATCCATCTCCTGCCCGTCCAGGAGATCGGCCGGGATGGAAGGAGGGGTACCCTCGGCTCACCGTACGCGGTGAGGAACCCGGTCGTCCTCGATCCGGCGCTCGGTGAACCGATCACGGGGCTGCCGCTGGAGTCACAATTCGCCGCCTTCATTCAGGCGGCCCGCCACGCGGGGCTCCGGATCATACTCGAATTGCCATTAAGAACACTCAGCAAAGACTGTGTATGGATAAAGGATCACCCGGATTGGTTCTATTGGATTGAACGCGGGAGGGAGCTCCGTCCCCCGGCCTTCACCCGGGAAGAGATCCGCCTGGCGGAGGAGAAAATTTCCAGTGGTGATCACGCCGACCTTCCCATCCCTTCCCCGGCGTACAGGGAAATGTTCACCGACCCGCCCGGGGCCGCTTCCGTCCGTCTGGAGGGAGGCCGGTGGACCGGGACGGTTCCCGACGGGAGAACCGTGGTCATTCCGGGCGCGTTTGCCGATTGGCCCCCGGACGACCATCAGCCGGTCTGGGAGGATATTACCTACCTGAAATTGTATCAGGATAAAAGGTATAACTATCCTGCATATAATACGGTTAGAATGTACGATTCAAAATTATTAAAGGACGATACCCGGACAGAAACTCTCTGGCAGGAGCTCGAAAACGTCGTCGCCGGATATGTTTCGGAGTATGGGATCGACGGGATAATGATCGACATGGCGCATGCCCTGCCTGAGACGCTGGCGAAGAGGATCATCGGGAGGGTGAGGGGGATCAAACCCGACTTCGCGTTCTGGGCAGAGGATTTCTCCCGTACGGTCGATCAGGTGCGGGTCGGTTTCAACGCCGTCCTCGGGGGACAGTGGGCCTGCCAGCACAGGCTGGGAGATTTTACCGATATGCTTTCCTGGATCGGCCGGACCCCGGAGTTGCTCCCCCACCTCGCGACGCCTGAAACGCATAACACCCCCAGGGCGGTGACGCGGCTGGGGGGAGAGAGGTATTCCCGGTACGCGTGGACGGTCGGTTGCTTCATCCCGGGCATTCCGTTTATCCATTCAGGTTTCGAATTATATGAGAGACGTCCGGTCAATACCGGGCTTGGATTTACGTCTGAGGAACTCGAGTCGTTTCCGCCGGGATCTCTGCCGCTCTTCAGCGCGCATACCCTTGATTGGGACGAGACTAGAGGCCTACCGGAGTGGCTGAGGAAACCTCTCGGGGTGAGGGCGTTATACCCGGAGTGCACCTTGCCGGAGGGGGGAACCGAATTCCGGATCGTCGACGGCGGTAACCGGCGGATACTCGCGTTTCGGCGTTCCAACGCATCCACAGGCCGATGTTTACTTGTCGTCGCGAACACCGAAATGGATAAGAGGGTGAACTTCAGCGCATCGGGAGTCTTCCCCGACCCGGACCCGATGGATCTCCTCTCCGGAGTCAGGTTTTCCGCCATCCCCGGGGGTGTGGAGGGTCTGCTGGAGTCCGGGCAGGTTGTCGTTTTCAAACGATCGGAGAACTGAAGCGCGACGCCATGTGCGGCAGGTTCACCATCACGACAGACAGGGTGGAATTCATCCTGAAGAAGTTTCACGCCGTTCCGGCGCCCGGGTTCAGCGGCATCACACCGCGGTATAACGCCGCCCCCGGACAGTTCGTCCCGGCCATTGTCGCGAAGGAGGATGGCGCGCGTTACCTGACGGACGTCTTCTGGGGTTTCGTGCCCCCCTGGGGGGAGGAGAAAGGGGAGACGCTCTACCAGATCAACATCCGCGAAGACACGATAGCGAAGAACAAATTTTTCAGGTCACGGCTCCTGTCAAGCCGGTGCATCCTGCTGGCCGACGGTTTTTACGAATGGCAAAAGCCGCCGGGATATGAGCATCTCGAACGGGGAAAGAAGCTCCCGAGGGGAGTCAGGAAAGTCCCCCACCGGATCGTCCTGAACGACAGGGAGCCGTTCCCGCTCGCGGGGCTCTGGCGGAGTGTTGACATGAACGCCAAGAAAGTCCTGACAGCGGGGATCGTCACCACCGCCGCCAATTCCGTCGTGGCGCCCATTCATAATCGCATGCCGGTCATCCTGCACGACGACGAACTCTCCCTCTGGCTCGATCCGCGGGCGGATGATTTCGACGCGCTCCACGGCCTGCTCGATCCCTATCCACCCGGGGAAATGCACGCGTACGCCGTCTCCGACGCCGTCAACAACAGCAGGAACGACGTCAGCGCCTGTATCGAACCGGTGTAACCTCTCCGGCCGGGAACAGCCCGCCGATTGTGTCTCGTGACGCCTTGCCATTCCGGGGGCCCGGTGGTGATACCGACCCGGTCTGCCCGGCCGACGGGGACGCCCCCTTCCCGCTCAATTCCAATCTGTCCAGCCCGCCCGTTCCGCGGACCCGGCGCATACCGCCGACACCGTACAGTTCCGCAAGTTTCACCCGGTCGTAGCCAAACGGCGACAGGAGCGTCTCCACCGCCTTCAGGAAGAACTCGGTGTATTTTTCGATGTCGTACCCGTCCCAGTGCTGGTAGGTCAGCATGCTCTTCGCCTTCTGGGGATCGCGCTTCCCGCTCTGGTCGACGATCACATAATCAATCACTTCGCCCGCCTTCACCGTGATGCCGAACTGCGCGAGTTCCCTCACCACCATCGCGCTCACGTTGTTGTTGGCGTATTCGTCGGCATCCTTCTGGACCCGCCGGCGGAGCACGAGCTGCTTCGGGTCGACCCTGCCTCCCCGGAGCTCGTTCAGGTAAAATCCTGCCTCGCGGATCAGTTCGGGGGCCCGGGCGGAGATTTCCCGTACGTCCTTCATCTCCGACATGAGCTCCAGGAGCCGCGCCTGCATCGTTTTAACGAACCAGGGGGTATCCTTCCTGCGCACCTCGATGCCCCTCGTCTTCATTTCCCCGTGCTCGTACCACCCCGCGTATTTTCCCGAGGTGGGGATCCCCGGGTCGGTTTTCGACGAGGGGAAGAGGATCCAGGCGTACATTCCTTCAAAAGACACGGTCACCCCCACGGCGTTTTTAATGTTGGCACAGAGCCGGAGGTAGTCCTCACCCGTCGCCCCCGGTTTTTTGAGCCAGAGGCAGTCGATGATGGCGTGTACAAGATGATAGCCGTCGGCCTCGGCGATCTCTTTCGCCGTCAAGAGCGCCTCCCGCGACCAGGCGTTCACCGATTCGTGCGCCTCGATCCTGCCGAATCGCGCGTTCTTGTACCCGAGGTACCCGAAGCAGGTCACGAGCATCCATTTTAACGCGTTCTGCCGCCGATCGTACTTGCGGTATTCGCCCAAGGTAGGGGCGTTCTTCCGGCGCATTTTGTAATACGCCCGTTTCTCCAGGACCGGCCTGAGCGTCACCGGGACGATCCCTTTCCGTTTTTCGCAGATCGTGTATCCCAGTTCCGGCACCCTATGGTTGCTGCAGCAGGAGCAGTTGATCGTCTCGGGGCTGATGTTGTGCAGTTCCATCAGGCTCGGGTACATGCTCGCGAAGTCGAGCTCGGCGACGTTTTCGTGGTATCCCATCTCCGGCATGAAGACCAGCCCGCCCCGGTCACTCAGCAGGAGTTCGTCCGCCGTCTTGAAGTCTTCGCCCTCTTTTTTCTCGGCGGGGATCAGGATGTTGTTCCGCCAGGCGTAGCTCATCTGCATGCTGGCCAGGCCGGTCCCGATGGCGGCCCGCGACTGCTTCTGCATCGGGAGCTGGGTGAGGCGGGCCAGCTCGATGACCCCCTCGATGTCCGATTCCCCCATGATGAAGCTGTTCTCCGAGTCCATGTGCCAGCGGCCTGCCAGCATGAAGGCGGCGTCGCGGTGGATGATCTGGCCGTAGGTCCAGTAGCTCCGCTCTTTCGTCGTAAAATATTCCTGCGACCGGTCGCGGTTCAAAAGGAGCGGCACGCGGTGGCGCAGCGACGCGTTCAGGATCGTCGGCAGGAGGGTGGCGTCGCCCCATGACGTCAGGAGGATGTCGGGGTCGTAGTTGTACAGGTGCCAGTTGAACGATTCCAGCACGGACACCGCGTCCTCGCCCTCGAGCGAATGGGTCGAGCCGTCGTAGCTGACCTCCAGGTTGAGCGTCCTGAAGAATTTCGACGGAACGTCCGCGCCGCCGTTCGTGAGGCGCATGATCCTGAGGTCGGGGAGGGCGTAGTCGCGGGCGTCGAAGCGGTCCCGCACGTCGATGCGCTTCAGGATGCCCGCGCCGTCGACGGTGAATTCGCAGCGCGCCAGGGGGAAGACCTGCCTGTCGTACAGGTACATCTGCGCCACGGGGATGTTGCTGTTGTAGAACGCGAAATGGGGGAAGAATTTCTGCAGCGCCGCCACCGAGCGGTTGAACTGCAGGGGGTCATGGACGCGGACCTCTTCCACCCGCCACTCCTGAGCGCTGAACAGCTCAGTTTTAAGCGCCTTCCCGAGTGTGACGGGGAGCCCCCGGGCCAGCGCGGGGAGCCGGAGCGCGTCCCGGCGGTCGAGGCGGAGGTAGAACGAGGGGGTGAAGGGGTCGAAGAACCGGCGCGCGGCCCCGTCCCCGTCCAGGACCCAGACGGCCATCCCGCCGGCGACGGGATAGGCGTCGAAAAACCAGCCGTCAATTATGGTCGCGGGCGTCATCTGGCAGCTCAGTTCTGTGGCAGGTAACGTCGCCACCCGCGACAGCAACCTTCGTGTCCCGTCGTCGCCCGTGACGACGATTTTCGACGTCGCCGCCCGTGACGGAGCCCGTCCCCGTTCCGCTGCCATCGTCGCCGCCGGTGCGGGGGGCCTCCCCGTCGCCGATGGCCCGGACG
>DATDQD010000047.1:0-9921 GCA_035292425.1 Bacteroidota bacterium | reverse complement strand
AGGGTCGTCGCGATCGAGGACGACCGCCTGGCGTGCTACTCCACGACGGCCTGGTCGAAAGTCTTCTCCGAAGTCGCCGCGAAGGAATCCGCCGGCGTGATTTTCTTCCCGGCCAGCCAGATGGGGAAGGATATGGGGCCGAGGGTCTCCGCCCGGCTCAATGCGGCGATGGCGGCGGACTGCACGGCCATCAGAACAGAGCAGGGCGACATCGTCGCCACCCGCCCGGTGTACGCCGGCAAGGCGTTGATAGACGTGAAGGTCACGACGGCGGTGAAAATCTTTTCCCTCCGTCCGAACGTCTTCACCGCGGCCGCCTCCGACGGCGCGGCCCCGGCGGTCGAAACCGTCAGGCCGGCGCTCGCCGACGGGGATTTCCTGTCGAAAGTGACGTCGGTGAAGGTTTCGGAGGGACGGCCGGACGTAACCGAGGCGGGCATTATCGTCTCCGGCGGCCGCGGCCTCAAGGCCCCGGAACATTTCAGACTGGTGGAGGAGCTGGCCGACGTCCTCGGCGGCGCCGTCGGCGCCTCGCGGGCGGTGGTCGACGCGGGATGGCGCCCGCACGACGAGCAGGTCGGGCAGACCGGCAAGACCGTGTCCCCGTCGCTCTACATTGCGTGCGGGATTTCCGGCGCCGTCCAGCACCTTGCGGGTATGTCGAGTTCTAAGTATATTGTCGCGATCAACAAGGACAAGGACGCCCCGATTTTCCAGGTCGCCGACTACGGCATCGTCGGGGACGTCTTCGAAATTCTGCCGGCGCTCATCGGCGAGCTCAAAAAGACTCTCGGGAAGTAAGAAAACATCGTGGAAAAAATTCAGGTCGACATACTGGGGCTCTCGACAAGCCCGGCCTCGGGCGGCGCCTACGCCCTGATCCTGAAGGAAGTCAACGGCAACCGGCGTCTGCCCATTATTATCGGCGCCTTCGAGGCGCAGTCGATCGCCCTCGAGATGGAGGGGATCAAACCCCCGCGGCCGCTCACCCACGACCTGATGAAGAACATTCTCGAAACCCTCGGGAGCGACCTCTCCGAGATCACCATCAGCGAACTCAAGGACGGCACATTCTTCGCCCGGCTGATTTTCGACGGGCAGGAGATCGACGCGCGGCCCAGCGACGCGATCGCGCTGGCGGTCAGGTTCGGCGCGCCGATTTTCGTGTCCGACAAGGTGATGGACGAGGCGGGGTTCCTTCCCGAGAACGAGGACCAGGAAAATGCCGGGGGGGCGAGCTCCTCTATTCCGCCGCCCGGGAAGGACAGCAAGATCCCGAAACTCGACACGCTTCGCGGGCAGTTGAAGGAAGCGGTGGAGAGGGAGGATTACGAGAAGGCAGCCCAGCTGAGGGACGACATCCGGAGGATAGAACAAAGCCAGTAGCGGCGGGCCGGCCGGCGCGCGGCGCCGCGACGGACCCCTGCCGGGTAATTTTCCTCGGGGGTCTCTCAGCCGCGCGCGCGCCTGATCAACCCCGCCATTTCCCGCACGGCCTTTTCAATCCCGACGTCCATGGCCCTCGCGATCACCGCGTGGCCGATGCTCACCTCCTCGATTTCCGCTATCCGCGCGATCGGCGCAATGTTCACGTAGTTCAGGCCGTGGCCGGCGTTGACGCCGAGCCCGAGCGACCGCGCGTACACGGCCGCGCGCCGCACGACCGCCAGAAGTTTCCGCCTCCGTGCCGCGTCCCCTTCGTCCGCGTATTCCCCCGTGTGGATCTCGATCATGTCCGCTCCTGTCCCGCGGGAGGCCTCGATCTGCGCCCGGACGGGGTCCACGAAGAGGCTCACCGCGATACCGCGGTCGTGGAGGCTGTCCACGGCGGAACGGACCTTCCGGGCGTATTTCACGACGTCCAGCCCGCCCTCGGTGGTGAGTTCGCGGCGGCGTTCCGGCACGAGCGTCGCCAGGTCCGGCCTGATCCGCCTCGCGACCCCGACGATCTCCGGAGTCGCCGTCATCTCAAGGTCGAGTTTCGTCGCCACGCTGTCGCGCAAGCGCTTCACGTCGTCGTCCCGGATGTGCCGGCGGTCTTCCCGCAGGTGGCAGACGATGGCGGCGGCTCCGGCCTTCTCGGCGGCGAGTGCCGCCGCCACCGGATCGGGTTCGGGACCGCCCCGGGCGTTCCTCACCGTGGCAACGTGGTCGATGTTGATGGCCAGTCTCACAGTTTTTTCCTGATG
Organism: Bacteroidota bacterium; assembly: GCA_035292425.1. GTDB lineage: Bacteria > Bacteroidota > Ignavibacteria > UBA10030 > SZUA-254 > SZUA-254. The sequence goes on along the minus strand of DATDQD010000047.1, from coordinate 7,732 downwards.
ATGAACCGGAATCGCTGCGGTTTGCGTTCGACAACATGGACGCCCCCGGGGATCTTCAGCCCGGGTACGACGTACCCGGTCGAATCCCGCGCGAGGTCCTGGAATTCCACCGTGGCCGAAAACCGGTCGCCGGAGATCGCCGCGAGCTGTTCGATGCCCCCCCGCACCACGAGGTCGAGGCGCGGGGGGATGAAGATGACTTCACTGCCGTCCGGGACGGAGGACACGCTCACCGGGATTCCCGGGAACAGCTTCTCGGCGAAAGGTTCGACGTTCACGCTCACGAGGACGGTTCCGGCGTGGACCCTGACGGAATAGTTGGGCAGCTCCTCGAGCGGGATCTCCTCGACGATCGGGGCGCGCACCCCGTCATATCTCCTGAAGTCGGTGCTCCAGCTCCTTATCCCCCGGAGGTACTCGAGCGTCCCGCCGATCGATACGCTCTCCGGTTCCACCTTCGCCGGACCCACCTGGCCGTACCCCTCCCGGAAGCCGAGAACGATCCTCGGCGATACCGGCACGCGCTTTTCATAGTAATCCGCCAGCGCCACTGTCAGCGTTTCGGGCTTGATGTCCACGACCGTCACGTCGGGGGGAAGCGTTACATGGTTCTGGACCTCCCTTGCCGTGATGTGGACCGGCTCCTCTCCGACGGATGAAAGGTTGATGAAATATTTCACGTCGGGGGAGAGGAAGAGCCTCGCCACCACCCACCCTTTCGCCCGGATCCGGACCGACATGACTCTCGGGATGGGGTAACGGAAGGCCTTTCCCTCCCTCATGTCCTCGAACACGACGGGGACGCTCTTCACGATCGAGTAATCGTTCTGCAAGTTCACGGAGATCCACGTCGCGAGGGCGGCGAGCACGGCGCCGATCGCTACGGGGAACCTCCGCTGGGTCATCGTCGTTGATGGCATGGGTGCTTCGAATATACGGATAACGTAAAATTTATCCAATCCTTTGATATGACGCCTCTTTTCGATATATTTTTTTACGGGAACGGAGAAAAGAATGAAACGCTGGATGATTTTTCTGGCCATCCCGGCGGCCCTGGCGCTGCTCGGGGCGCTGGCCGTGAAGCTCTACTTCACCGATGATCGGCTCAAGGCCCTCATCGTCCCCGGCATCGAATCCTCCACGAACCGGAAGGCGGAATTGGGCGGCGTTTCCCTCTCGCTGTTCCCCTCGATCGGCATCACCGTTGAAAATTTCCGGCTTTCGAACCCGGCGGGGACCGAATTCCCCAACCCGTACTTCCTCTCGCTGAAAAGCCTCTTCATCGACGTCCGCCTCTTCCCGCTCTTCAGCAAACGTCTCGAGATCGACAAACTCGTCCTGGACGAACCGGTGCTCTACCTGGACGTCCTGCCCGGCGGGAAGAAGAATTATCCCGCCGGCGCCGGGGCAAGGGCGGCGTCCGGATCGGCGCAGGGGACGGACGCATCCCCGACGGGAGCCTTCCTCCTCTCGAACATGGAGATTTACAACGGCCGCATCGAGTCGCACGACAGGAAACTGGATTCCCGGTGGACCATCGAGGGGCTGAAGCAGACGCTCCGCGTCGAGTCCGGCCCCGCGGGGAACGCACTCTCGCTCACCGGCACGAGCGATATTCAGAAGTTCAGCTATGGCACCGGCTCCTCCTGGTACATCGAGGGAATTCACCTCACCGCCTCCGAACGGCTGTCGTACAGCATCCCCGACGACCGGCTTGAATTCGCCGACGTTGCGGCGAAACTCAAGGACGTGCCGTTGAAAATATCGGGCTCCGTCCGGGACCTCCGGCAGGCGACCATAATAATAGACCTCGCCGTCGAATCCCCCGAACTCACAATCGAACGCCTGCTGTCGCTGCTGCCCGCGGCGATGATGAAGGGCTCCGGCGACGTCGCGGCCGCCGGCAACGTCTCGTTCGCGATGAAGGTGACCGGTCCGTTCAGCGACGACCGCAATCCCGGGATCAGCGCGTCGTTCACGATGTCCGGCGGGACGATCCGCTACAAATCGCTCACGAAGTCGATCACCGGGGTCGCCCTCGACGGCGTCCTCGACATTCCGACCGCCCCCGTCGGGAAGAAAGACATCGGCGAACTTGAGATCAGGCAGTTCACGGCAGCGCTCGGCGCCAGCTCGCTCTCGGGTACATTCCGCGTCTCCGGGTTCGGCGATCCCTCCGTGAAGGCGTCGCTCCGGGGCGACATCGCGCTCGAGGAGCTCGGGGAGTACTACCCGCTCGAGCCGGGGACGGCGCTCGCCGGCTCCGTGGGGAGCGACGTTTCCGTCGACGGCAAACCCGCCGACCCCCGCTCGATCAGGGCGTCCGGAAGCCTGAAGTTCAGAAACGTTTCCTACTCCACGCCGGCCATGGCCCGCCCGGTGAAGAACCTGAACGGCGACGTCAATTTCAACAACCAGCTCCTCGAGATGAGGAACGTCGCGCTCGTGATTGGCCGGTCCGACCTGCGCCTCGACGCCTCGCTGAAAAATTACCTCTCCCTCGCGTTTGCCGGGGGGGATAAATCGGCCGCAAAACCGTTTCTCGGCTTCGCCCTGAAATCGAAGTCCCTCAACACGGCCGACATCGCATCGGGGGGCGACACGGCCGGCCAGGGGCGCCGCGGCGCCGGCGGGAAGGACGGGCGGAAGGGCGGGCTCATCCTGCCCGGCATCGACATGGCGGGGACGGTCGAGATCGACACGCTGAGGACGGAGAAGTTCACCTTCACCAGGGCGAAGGGCGCCATCTCCATGACGGACGGCGTCGCGAAGCTGAAGGAGATGCAGTTCGACGCGTTCGGCGGGGTTGTCCGGACCGACGGCATGCTCGACTTCAGCAGGCCCGACAAACGGCCCTTCGACCTGAACCTCGATGTCAGGGGGGTCGAGTCGAACTCGATGCTGAGCCCCTTCACCACGTTCGGCCAATATCTTTTCGGCACGCTCTCGCTCTCGACCGCCCTGAAGGGCGATCTCGACGACACACTCGGCATCAGCGCCACAACCCTCACCGGCAGCGGGAACGCGCTCATCGCGGACGGAAAACTCACGGGCGTTCCGCTTTTAGAGAAACTTTCGGGGTTCCTCTCGGCGGAGCACCTCAGGGAGGTCGACTTCAAGAGCTGGTCACAGAGCTTTTCGGTGGCCGACGGCAAGCTTAATATTAAAGACCTGAAGATCGGAGGCGCCGATGCGGACCTCACGGTCAACGGCGTCCACGGGCTGGACGGATCGATGGACTACGCGATGCACGTGCGCCTGCCGCAGAGCGTCTCCGACAGGGTCAGGCTCCAGGGCGTCGCCGAAGTGCTCCTGCAGTTCTTCAAGGACAGGGAGGGGAGGCTGAACCTCGATTTCCACGTGAGCGGACAGACCGCGTCCCCCGTGCTGAAGCTCGACACGAGGGCGCAGGAGAACATGCTGAAACAGAAACTCCGGGACGAGGCCGCGAAAAAACTCTCCGAACCGCTGAAGAAGGCCGCGGAGGGGTTGAAAAAGCTCTTCAAACCCAAACCGTGAGCGCAGCGATCGGCGTGACCGCGGCGTTTCCCAGGCCCAGACAGTCCCTCGGGCAGAATTTCCTGCTCGACGCGAACATTGCGAGAAAGATCGTGCGGGCAATCGCGCCGGCCCCTGACGACGTGGTGGTCGAAATCGGGCCGGGCCGGGGGGCGATCACGGGCCTGCTCGCGGAATCGGGGTGCCGTCTCGTGCTGGTCGAAATTGACGGGAGGCTCACCGCGGGACTGAAGGAGCGTTTCCAGCCGTCGGGCGCGGAGGTGATCCACGGAGACATCCTCGGGGTCTCGCTCGCGGGACTCGCGGCTCGGTACGGCAGGAGGATCCGGGTGGCCGGGAACATCCCCTACCACCTCACGAGCCCTATTCTTTTCAAGATGTTCGGGGAATTCCTGAGCGTGTCGGACTGCACGCTGATGGTGCAGAAGGAGGTCGCCCTCCGCGTGGTCTCGAAGCCGGGGGTGAAGGAGTACGGCATCCTGTCGGTGATGACGGCGCTCCACGGCGAACCGGAGATCGCGTTCGACATCTCGCCGAACTGCTTCCATCCCAAACCGAAAGTCACGTCGAGCATCCTGCGGGTAAAGATGCGGGACGGGCTCCCCGACGACCTCGACATGGCGTCTTTCCGCGCCGTGGTCCGCGCCACGTTCGGCAAGAGGAGGAAGACGCTCCGGAACAGCCTCCAGTACATCGAGGACAGGGAGATCTCCCCGGAGCGGGCGTTTCGCGACTGCCCCGTCTCCCTCGACCTGCGGCCGGAACAGCTCTCGCTGGACGACTTCATCCGGCTCACGCGCCACCTGGACCAATCAGCACGATGAGCGAAGAACAGAAAGACCCCGAACTGAATTTCGTCAGCGAAGACCCGATCCTGAAGGCCGTCCCGGCGGCGCAGCCCGAGACGATCGACATTGACGACGAGCTGATGCAGGACATCCGCGAACTGATCCGCGACCATGCGGCGTCCCTCCTGCTGAACATCCTCACGGATCTCCACGCGTCCGACATCGCCGTCATCGTCAACGGGCTCGACCCCGACGACGCGGAATACCTTTTCTCCCTGCTCGACACCGGCACGGGAAGCGCCCTCCTGCGCGAACTCAACCCCGAGACGCGCGCCATTATACTTGAAAAACTTCCCTCCGAGAAGATCACCGCCTACGCCGGCCTCCTCGCCTCGGACGACGCCGCAGACCTGATCGCGGAGCTCCCCCCCGCCGTCGCGGAAAAGGTGCTGAAGGCGCTTCCGGCCAAAGAGTCGGGCGACGTCCAGGAGCTGATGAAGTACGCCGAAGACACCGCCGGCGGCATCATGGGAAGGGAGTTCGTGGCGGTGAGGATGAACGACACCGTGGCGCAGGCGATCCGCGAGGTGAGGGCCAACGCGAAAAAAAACGTGGTCATCTACACCGTGTATGTGCTCGACGATCAGGGGACCCTGGTCGGGTCGCTCCCGCTGCAGTCCCTGGTGCTCCATCCTCCGGGCAGGCGCGTGTACAGAATCATGGAAACCGAACCGAAGAGCATCGACACCGGCGTGGACCAGGAGGAGGTGGCCTCGATGTTCAGGAAGTACGACCTGGTCACGCTTCCCGTCGTCGACCCCGCGGGCAGGATGGTGGGGAGGATCTCCATCGACGACATCGTCGACGTCATCGAGGAGGAACACGCAGAGGACGTCGCGAAGCTGGTCGGTTCGGACGCCGACGAGATGGAGAAGCGCTCCCCGGCCAGGATCGCCCTGATGAGGCTCCCCTGGGTCCTGATCACGCTGGTGATGGAATTCGGGGCCGGGCTCGTCATACACTATTTCGACCGGACGCTGAGCAGGGTCATTCTGCTCGCGTCATTCATGCCGATCATCTCGGCGATCTCGGGGAACACGGGACTCCAGTCTGCGGCCATCGTGGTGAGGGCGATGGCCACGGGGCATATCTCACTCGACCGGTGGTGGCAGCCGGTCGTCCGCCAGCTCCAGACGACGCTGATCATCGGCGCGGCCTGCGGCATCGTCCTCGGGGTCATCGGGGCCCTCTGGCAGGGGAAGTGGGAGTTCGGCGCGGTGGTCGGGATATCGATGCTGTTCGCCGTCAATATTTCCGGCTTCATCGGCACCGCGTCGCCGATGCTGTCGAAGAAGTTCGGGTTCGACCCCGCGGTGACCGCCGGCCCGTTCGAGACCGCCTTCCAGGACGTCGTGGGCATTACGATCTTCCTCTCGCTCTCCACCTCGCTCCTCCACTGGATCGCCTGACCTTCGCCGGGACGCCACGATGGTGACCTTCACGCTCAGCCACCTCCGCGCTTTAGACGCACTCGTTGTCCTGTTCCTGTTCGGCCTGGCCCTCCTTTCCCTCGCGACCGGGAACCCGGGGGGAGGCGCGCTCATCCTTCCAGGGGTCAACGTCGCAATCGCCGCGGCCATTTTCATCGTAAACCGCACGGCGGCCGCGGCGGAGAACCGGCTGCTCCGGATCGTCCGGGATTTTTACCCGGTCCCGATGATCTTCGTGATCTTCAAGGAAGTGCACATCATCATCCAGTCGATGGGGAGGTCCGATTACGACGCGGCCTTCATCGCCATCGACCGGTGGATGTTCGGCGCCGACCCGACGGTCTGGATGGCGCGGTTCGCCCACCCCGCGCTCACCGAGCTGATGCAGATTTCCTACACGAGCTATTACTTCATCATGATCGTCCTCGGGGTGGAGCTCTACCGGCGCGACTCCAGGGGAATATTCTCCTTCGTTGTCTTCGCGATCATGTACGGGTTTTTCCTCTCGTACATCGGCTACATCCTCTTCCCGGGGGTGGGCCCGAGATTCACGCTGCACGATTTCGGCTCCATCAACACCGAACTTCCCGGGCTCTTCCTGACGAATTTCCTGCGGGACGCCATCAACGCGGGCGAATCGATCAGCCCGGGCATGCCGGATGCCGTCGGGTTCGCGCAGAGGGACGTCTTCCCGAGCGGCCACACGCAGATGACCCTCCTGACGATCTTCTTCTCCTGGAAATACGGCCTCCGCTCGAGGCACGTCGTCACGGTCCTCGGGGCCCTCCTCATCGTCAGCACGGTCTATCTCCGGTACCATTACGTCATAGACCTCGTCGGCGGGGCGGCCTTCATGGCGCTGACCCTGCTGACCGCGCCGGTCGTTCATCGGGCACTCGGAAGGTCAGATCGGGAAGGCAGCTGAGGAGCCGATCATGTCTCAACGACGCAAGAAAGGCACACCTCCCACCGGGGGATCACCATCGACATGGTCAACGATTTCCTCACACCGGCTCCTCGGCGCGGTTCTCGTGACGGGGGTTCTTCTCCGTCTCTGGAACATCGGATGGGGGCTCCCCTATCTCTACGAGGAAGCCATCCCCCTCCGTTTCGGGATGAAGCTCTGGCCGTCCCTCCCGCCGTCGGTCGATTTCCATTTTTTTGTCTACCCGGCCTTCGGTTATTATCTGCAGCTGTTCGCACAGTACCTCCACTTCTGCGCCGGATATATCTCGGGACCGTATGAAAGCCTGGCCGGATTCGTCTCGCTGTTCGAAACCGACCCCTCGGCATTCACATTGGTCGCGCGCTGTACGACAATCCTTTTCGACGCCGGCATCATCGTCATGAGCTACCTCGTGCTCGACCGGTATCACAATCGCACGTCCGCGCTCGTTGCGGCGGTGTTCATCTGCTTCAACGTTCTCCATGTCCGGCAGTCGCATCTTGTCAACGTGGACACTCTTCTTGCCTTCTTTTCCGTCGCGACCCTCTACTGCCTGTACCGGATGCAGGAGGAGCCCACGACCAGGTCGTACGTGATGTCCGGAATCGCGATTGGTTTTGCCGCGGCATCGAAATACAACGGAGGAATACTCATTCTCGCCCTGATTGCCGTGCATTTTCTGGCAACAAGGCCGATCCCTGAAGGTTTTCGACCCGCCGGTCTCTTCCGTCTCATCGCGGGCGGAGCTGCCGCCGCGGTCGTCTTCCTCCTGTTCAATCCGCTCATCATTCCCCACTTCGCGGAGTTCCTCGAAAAGTTCCGGAATACGGAGACCCACATGGAGGCGGGACATCTTGGTCTCGATCCCGGCGCAAGCACGATCGCGTACTATGTCTTCGAATCACTTCCGGCGAACCTCGGGCTCCCGATCGCCATCGCAGCGTTTCTCGCATCGGGCTGGCTCGCGGCGAAACGGGACAGGAAATATT
>DATDQD010000046.1:0-21449 GCA_035292425.1 Bacteroidota bacterium | reverse complement strand
GGTCGGTTATCCGGGAGATGCGCGTCCGGTGATCGCTTCGGTCAAGGATATCGGGAACGATCAGGGCGGATCGGTGTCACTGACCTGGATGCCCTCGTACATTGACGAGTGGCCTTCCACGACGATCACCGAATATGCGATATACCGGGGTGTCGGGCTGAACTCCGCTCTTCCATCTTCCGCGGGTTTCACTCCGGCGGGGAAATCCCGGGTGAAGATCGACGGGGAATCGGAGCGGGGCGCGTCGTCGTTTCTCGCGCCCCTGACCGCAGGCGGGACCGACACGATCTTCTGGCAGAATATCGGAAGCGTAGGGGCGGAATGGCTGGGTGGATACCTGTTCAACGCCCAGACGCCGTCCGACTCCGGCGCCGGGGGAAATCCGGTATCGTATTTCATGGTCCGGGCCCGGACTTCAAGCCCCGCGGTATTCTGGAGTTCGGCGCCTGACAGCGGGTACTCCGTCGACAATCTGCCTCCTTCCATCGTGACGGGCCTCGTTGCCGAACTCGAGCCGGGACCGGCGGTAAGCCTCGCGTGGGATAAGAACTCGTCGGACACCGACTTCGGTTCATACGAAGTCTACCGCTCGCCCGCCGGCGGGGTGACAATTTCGGGGATCAAAATCGGAGAAACGACCGACACGACGTTCACCGACGCATCACCCGTGATCGGCCTTGTCAATTCCTATTATGTGATCGCCGTCGACATCCATGGGAACAAAGGCGCGCCTTCGGTCGAAGCGGGGGTGCCGGTCGGCATCACGGTGCAGTATTCCGTGATGGATAAATGGAATATGATCTCCGTACCGTTGACGGTCGCTGATTATTCCGCAACGGTCCTCTACTCCGCGGCGGTCTCGAATGTGTATGCGTTCGAGGGAGCGTACACGGTAAAATCCACTCTGACGAATGGACAGGGATACTGGGTGAAATTCAACGGGTCGCAGAATGTCGGCCTGACGGGATTGCTTCGCGAATCGGACTCGCTCCAGGTCCAGGCGGGCTGGAACCTGATCGGGTCTGTGTCGGGAAGCGTCCCGACGGCGACGATCGCGTCGACGCCTTCCGGCATCGTAACGTCACAATTCTTCGCGTACAACGGGTCCTACGCGCCGTCATCGACGATCGATGCAGGGAAAGGGTACTGGGTGAAAGCGACACAATCCGGGACGCTCTATTTGTCGTCTGCGCAAAACACACCCGTCGCCTCCCGCATCCGGATCGTGCCGACAGACGATACTCCGCCTTCTCCGCCTGATGCGGATGATGGACGCATGGTCCCGGCGGAGTACCTCCTCGAACAGAATTATCCGAATCCCTTCAATCCATTCACGGAGATTCGGTACGGAATTCCAGAAGACATGAACGTCCGTCTGGACGTGTTCAACCCGCTCGGCGAACTTGTCGCAACGCTCGTGCACCGCGACGTCCCGGCGGGGTTCCACGTTCAAGGATGGGAGGCATCGGATTTGCCCAGCGGGGTGTATCTCCTGCGTCTGACGGCGGGGTCATTCAGAGGCACGAAGAAAATGGTTCTCCTACGATAAGGACAACGAAAAGCCCCGATCGGATTCCGATCGGGGCTTTTTACCGTACGGGTCGTCTGCGGTATGGGGAGATTCCTAGAGCTTCTCAGCCCTGAAGTTCAGGGTGCCGTCGAGTGTCGTGAGCGTGACGACAACCGTCCAGTTGCCGGGGGCGCCGACCGCGCTCGTCGAATCGCCGTTCAGGCTGAGAGACCTGCGGTAGACCTCGACGTTGTCCGCATCGCGGAAGACGACCTCAGCGGCGCCGTCGGTAATAGCGCTCGACTGGTTCACCTTCGCCCGCGTGCCGGTGTTGTTCCAGAGATACATGGCCGTGGTGGTGACGTCCTGGACCGCGGTGGCCTGGAACTGAAAATTATCGGCGTTATTGCCGATTTCAGGCTGGAACGGGCTCAGCGGATTGTCCGAACATCCGGCGAGAGACAGCACGCCTGCGGTGATTGAGCAAACTATGAGCAGGAACCGTATTTTCCCGAGAACGTCGTGTATCATGGCGCGCCTTGTGTTGTATGAAATTGTATGAAAACTCAACCTGCCAAGTACGCCAATCACCCATCGAAGAACAACCGCTGCGTGACTGCAATCACGAGGAAGGAAATTCATCCCCCGAATGGCGCTGATGCGGGAGCCGTTTGACTTTTTCCGCCGATCTGCATAATTTGTAAGGACACCCGTTTTCACCCGGGGCATTTCCCAGATGGAGTATACGGTATGAGAACATCCGTGGGAATGATCGCCCTCTCCACGCTATTCTTCTTCAACATCCGCGCCGACGCCCAGGGCACATGGGTCCCGATTCCCGGCGGCGCATCCGTCGACCTGAATGCTGTCTCGTTCGCCGACTCGCTGAACGGAATCATCGCGGGCATGGACGGCCATTACTCCCGGACCACTGACGGCGGATATTCATGGACTGCGGACACGATCCCGTACATCTGGCGGCATGACGACATTGTGCATGCGACATCCGACACCGTATTGATGAACGGGCATTCTCCGTGCTTCGATATCGACTGCGGAGTGGTCTATCGTTCGACGGACGCGGGAGCGACCTGGCTCCAGGATTCATCGTCCATCAACGAACCCACCGATGCCATGTCGTTCGCCACTCCTTCTCATGGGGTCGCCGTGGGCGGAAATTACAACGGATGGACGGCGGAGACCCATGCCACGTGTTTACGGACATCGGATGGGGGGAACCGCTGGCAGGCGATCCATCCCTACACCGGAACCCTCCCGGTCATGGAACGGATCACCGATGTCGCCTATCCCGACACCGGCTTCCTGGTTGCCGTCTGTGAGGGAGGGAGGGTCCTCAGGTATCTCAGGGATTCGGTGGACGCGTACCTCGTGGGAAGCATCTGGGACACGCTCGCCGTCCTGCTTCCCGGCCTGCGGAGTGTGAGTTTCATCGACACCGTCAGCGGCACCGTCGTCGGTGACTCGGGGAGGATCTGGGGGACGACGAATGGCGGGCAAACCTGGTCGCCGCAGGCGAGCGGGACAGGCGTAACCCTCAGGAGCGTGCAGTTTCTGTCGGAAAACGCCGGAGCCATCGCGGGCGAGGGCGGCACCATACTGGGCACGACTAACGGTGGAACATCCTGGACGCCGGCCCCCGGCATCCCAGCCGTTAACCTGAATAAAATATTTTTTTCGGACCCGGGGCACGGTTGGGCGGTGGGCGACGGCGGCACAGTTCTCAGGTACGGCGAAACCCCGTTGTGCGTCCTGTCGGCGAACGAGATCGATTTCGGCGGCGTGATCATCGGGCAGGGAAAAGGAGACAGCATCCGGGTATCCAACCCCGGGTCCGACACCTTATCGGTTTCCCTGAGCGTCGATCACCCCGATTTTACGTTCGAGGAGACGTACAATGTGGTCCCCGGATCGGCGGCATGGATCGTGGTTCGGTTCGATCCGACGGCCATCGGACCGGCGCAGGCCGCGCTTGTCCTCCTGCACAACGCACCGATGTCACCCGATACCGTCCTGCTCCGGGGGAACGCGATCGAGCTGGACTCCACGACAGTCGCGTTCGCGGCCAGATGGAACATGGTGTCGATGCCGCGGACCGTCCTGAACGATTCCGTCCCATTCATCTTTCCGAATGCCGCGAGCCCGGCATACCGTTACGATCCGGATTTCGGGTATGTCACCTCGCTTCGCATCGAGCCGGGCGTCGGGTACTGGATCAAATTCCCCACGGCCGAAACTCTCTCCATCGCGGGGTACACGGTGCTCTCGGATACGATCGGGGTTCGCGCCGGCTGGAACCTGGTCGGGACGATATCCGTTCCGGTGCCGGCGATATCCGTCGTCTCGGTTCCCCCGGGGATCGTTTCGTCAAGGTTTTGGAATTACGATCTCGGTTACAATTCGTTGCCGGTGGTTCTGGCGCCCGGCAGGGCCTACTGGGTGAAGGTGTCTTCCGATGGAGTGATCATCCTCGCCGCACCGTAACTTGAAATCGGTCTTCGGAGAGGACAAATTTCAACCGCCCTATTCCCCGCCCTGTTTACCTTCCAGCACATCGAATGCCCCGTCGACCTCCTTGTGCGTGCCGATGACGATCACGATATCGCCCGCCGCAAGTCGGGTGTCGGGAGGGGGGTTGAGGAGGGGTTTGCCGTCCCGGACGACCGCGAGGATGCTCGCCCCGGATTTCCCGCGGATGTTCAATTCGGTAAGGCTTTTCCCATCGCAGGGTGAGCCGGGAGGGATGAGAAACGTGTCGGTGGTACCGGCGGCGAGGATCGCCTGGATCTGGTCCATCGTTGCTTCCGGTATTTTCTGGCCGCGCATCATGCCGTAGCCCTCGCGACGGAGGAGGTCCACCTGCGTCGTGATGATGTTTCTCGGGATGTGGTAGCGGCGAAGCACGCGGGTAAAGATTTCGATCGACGTCTCGAACTCCTCGGGGATGACTTCATTTGCGCCCGCCGCGAACAGGTCGCCGATCTCGGTGACGTACCGCGTCCGAACGAGTGTAAAAATGCCGGAGTTCAGGCGGCGCGCCGTCCGGATGATCATCCGCGTGGCGATCGGATCGGAGATGGCCACCACCAGGACGCGCGCCCTCCCGATTCCCGCCTCGGTCAGTATCGTGTCCCTCGTTCCATCCCCGTAGAGCGCCTTCGTCCCGGACGATACCGCCTCCCTGTACCGTTCGACGTCGAGTTCCGTGACGATGAACGGTATCCCGGTCTCCCTGAGGACGGTCGCGACGTTTTTTCCGTTCAATCCGTACCCCACGATGATCACATGGTCCCGGAGAAGTTCCTTCTCCCGGCCGCGGGATTCCTCTCCTTCTCGCGGCGCCGGGCCCGGAACCACACGCTGTACCCACGCCCCGACTCCCGGCGCGAGTCGTATCAGGAACGGCGCCAGGAGCATGCTGAGAAGCGTGACGGCATAGAAGCCCTGGTAAAAAGTAGAGCCGAGCATTCCCGATTGTTCCCCGGCCCGCGCCAGGATGAACGAAAATTCCCCCACCTGTCCCAGTAAAAATCCGGTGATCAGCGCGACCCTGAGCTGTGTCCGGAGGAACAACACGACAGCGGCCGCGATGAGGATTTTCATCGGGATCAGAACCGAAAGCGACCCCAGTATGGCCTGCGGGTAATCAGAGATATGGGCGAAGTTGACGATCATCCCGAGCGATACAAAGAAGAGACTGCTGAGGATGTCGCGCAGGGGGAGCGTCTCGGCAACGATCTGTTCGTGGTATTCGGACTGCGACAGGCCGAGGCCCGCCACGAACGCCCCGAGCGCGAGGGAAAGTCCCGCGGCCGATGATACCCACGCGCTGCCGAGGGAGAGCACGACGACAAGGAGGACGAACAGCTCGCGGCTTCCCGTTTTGAGGGCGCGTTCGATCAGCCACGGGAAGAGCCATCGCGTCGCGAGGATGATTCCGCCGACGGTGAGCAGCCCCCTGGCGATGTGAATAGAGAAGGCCGGGACGTTTATGGAGCCCGGCGTCGTCAGCATGGGAACCAGGAGAAGCATCGGCACGAAGCAGAGGTCCTGAAAGAGGAGAATGCCGAGGGCGATTTTTCCCTGGGGAGAGTGGGTCTCGCCCCTGTCATAGAGGATCTTCATCACGATCGCCGTGCTGCTCAGCGACACGAGGAAGCCGGTGAAGAGCGCCTCGGAAAAGGTAAAATCGAAAAAATAAAGGATGCCCGTCGTAGCAATCGCGGTGATGAGCACCTGGAGCCCGCCGCCGAGCAGGACGCTCGTCCACATTTTCATGATCCGCTCGAACGACAGTTCCATGCCGATGGAGAAGAGCAGGAGGGCGATGCCGATCTCCGCGAGGGTCTGCACGTCGGATATTTCGCGGATCAGCCCGGTCCCGTGGGGACCGATGATGACGCCCGCGAGGATGAACCCGACGATGGTGGGGAGCCTGAGGCGGTGGAAGAGCGGAATAATAAACGTGACCGCCGCCAGGAGGATGACGATGTCCCTGAGGATCGTGAACTCGTGCATGGGGAAATATACGTAAACCTGATAAAATCATGCCCGGCCTGAGAAGAAAGGGGCCGATTTGGATCGTTTACCAAAAGTATATATTTTCCCGGGGGAGCTGTAACATCCGAACTATTTAAAGTAATCGCCTGTTCTAAAGTTGTCGGAGAAGGGCTCCCGGGACCTGACGGCAGGACAGACATCCAGCGATCCGATGCGCCGTCGCCCGGACGGACGTTAATCCTTCAATCACACATCACAATCATTTCAACGGAGGGTAATATGTATAAAACCGTACTCGCGGCGATCTCCGCCGTAATGGTCGTTCTAACATTTTCGGCGATGAGCATCGCGCAGGACAAGCCGGATATGACGGCAAAACAGGATGAGATGGGCAAGTCGGGCCTGATGGCCGTTTCGTGCGATACCGTATGCGGATTTCGCGTCATCAGCCACGACCAGGCGGAGATCACAGGCATGGTGAAGCAGCACGCGAAGGCCCACCATAAGATGGAGCTGACGGACGCGGATGTGAAAGGCATGATGAAGCCCGCGGGGAGAATGGGGATGCGGAGCAGGGTGGGGGTGGAAATGAAAGGCGAAAAAAAGGACGAGAAAGATCCCCACAAGCACTGAGCGCGGCCAGCACCGTCCATGACGATCCCGCTTCGTACGAGCGGGATTTTTATTTTCTCCCTGCGGCCCGCGGAGTGGGATGCCTCCGGTTTTTAGACCGGAATCTATTACGGCCGGATGGTGGCGGGGGCACACTCCGCGGACTGGAATGCGGGGAAGTTTCCAGGCGGAGGGTATTTTTACCGTCTGCGCGTCGGGTCATACACCGGCTTTGAAAAGATGGTTCTCCTGAAATAAGGGTCCGCCGAACACCACCGAAAACCCTGAAGGAATTTGGTTTAATTACGCGAAATCGTAAATCCCGACCGTTCAGGTCGGGATTCTTTTTTTCAACGAAATCAATCCCCTTTCAGGCATTTTCGCTTCTTAAAAATGTTTTTTCCGGTATTGATTATCCCCCCCATTATCAATACCTTACACCTCCAATAATTTTCCCCAGATCAGGGGAAAATTCTTCGTTTTTATCATCATCGGGGCGTTATTTCATATCAATGGGACGCGAATGATCGGTCAGACCATATCGCATTACAAAATCCTCGAAAAACTCGGGGAGGGCGGCATGGGCGTCGTGTACAAGGCGCACGACATGAAACTCGACCGGACAATCGCCCTGAAATTCCTTCCGCAGCAGATGGCGGCCTCCGAGCAGGACAGGGCGCGATTCCTCCAGGAGGCGCGGGCCGCCGCATCCCTCGACCACGCGAACATCTGTACGATCTACGGGATCGAGGAATATCAGCCCCCCGGGGGGCAGGGGAACGCCCAGCTCTTCATCGCGATGGCGCTGGTGGAAGGCGCTACGCTCCGCGAAAAACTTTCCGCGCTCACTCAGAAGCAGGCTCTCGACATCGCCATCCAGATCGCCGACGGGCTGGCGGCGGCGCACGAGAAGGGCGTCGTGCACCGCGACATCAAACCCGAGAACATCATGCTCCGCAAGGACGGCGTCGCTCAGATCATGGATTTCGGGCTGGCGAAGCTCCGCGCGAGCTCGAGCAAGATCAACCGGCTGACGAAACAGGGGAGCACCGTCGGAACCGCCGGGTATATGTCCCCCGAGCAGGTGCAGGGGATGGACGCCGACCACCGTTCCGACATCTTTTCATTCGGCGTCCTGCTCTACGAACTGCTCACCGGACAGCTCCCGTTCAAGGGAGTGCACGAAACCGCGCTCGCCTATGAGATCGTCAACGTGGACCCCGCGCCGATGTCGTCGGTGAATCCGGAGATCGATCCGAGCCTCGACGCCATCGTCCTCGAGTCCCTGGAAAAAGACGTCAACGAGCGGGCGCAGTCGATTAAACAGGTATCGGTCGACCTGAAACGATTCAAGCGGGAATCGAGCCGCCAGCGCGTCAGCAGGGTGACGGCGGCCAGGCCCGCTCTTGCCGGCTCCGGCGTGCAATCAGCGGGCGGACCCGGGATGCCTTCCGGATCCGGAGGCGCCTATCCCGCAGGTCCCGCGGGCGGATATGACTCAGCCGTAACCCCCACGGATGCCGGCGTGGCGCGGTCTTCCGGTTTGAGCAAGGTCGCACTCCTCATAACCGTTATGAGCACGTTCCTGGCGGTGGTGTTCCTGTTCCTCTGGAGTCCGTGGAAATCCGCCGCCCCCGTCTCCGCAGAAATCACCCGAACCACAGTCGAACTGGAGAAGGGGTATGAACTCAATTTAAACTGGCTCGGTTCCACCATTGACATTTCCCCGGACGGAAAAACGATCTCCTATTGCGGATTTAATCAACAGACCGGAGCACG
This sequence comes from Bacteroidota bacterium, assembly GCA_035292425.1. Classification (GTDB taxonomy): domain Bacteria; phylum Bacteroidota; class Ignavibacteria; order UBA10030; family SZUA-254; genus SZUA-254. The sequence goes on along the minus strand of DATDQD010000046.1, from coordinate 13,030 downwards.
GCAGGTTTTTCTCCGGCGGCTCGACAGTTTCGAATCGAAGCCGCTCCCGGGAGTCGACGCGGAAGACATTTACTTTTCCCCCGACGGAGAATGGATCTTTTTTTTCAACGCCGGAAGTCTGTTCAAGATATCGATCAACGGCGGCGCGCCGGTCCGGATATCGGCCGCCCAGAATCCCCGCGGCATCAGCTGGGGACCGGACGGGGAGCTCTACATGGCCGGCGGGCAGGTGGGAGGTGTCGTGAAGATTCTCACGGACAGGGATTCGACGGTGATGGTCTCAACCCCCGATCCAGCCCTGGGCGAGATCAGCCACAGGTTCCCCTGGTTGCTCCCGGACGGGAAGTCGATGCTCGTGACGGTTAAATATAAAACAACCGCGACGTTCGACGACGCAAACATCCTCGTCCTCAACCTCGCAACCGGCGAAAAGAAAATACTTGTCGAGGGAGGGGCGTTCGCCAGGTACATCCCCACCGGACATATCGTCTACGTGAGGGGCGGTTCGCTCTTCGCCGTCCCGTTCGACGCCCGCTCGCTGAAACTCACCGGACCCACACGCAAACTGTTTGCCGGCGGCATGCTGATGCAGGAGTCGGGGGCGGCGAGCTTCGCCTTCTCCCTGAACGGCACGCTCGTATATGCTCCGGGCGGTCCCGCCCCCTCCAGGGAGTTGTCGGTCGACTGGCTGTCGTTGAAGGGCGAACTGACCCCGCTCATCAAGACCCCCCAGGGATACGGCAATATCGCCCTCTCCCCCGACCGCACGAAACTCGCCCTCACGATCAACGCCGCCAACAACGACATCTGGACGTACGACATCACGCGCGCGACGATGCAGCGCCTGACATTCGGCGGCGGAAACCATGGCGACCCGGTCTGGAGCCCTGACGGGAAAAGGGTCGTGTACTTTGCAGAGAAGGACGGAGAGATCGACCTCTACTGGCGGCCGTGGGACGGCTCCGGGAAGGAAGAAAAATTGTTCGGGGAGAAGGGGCATAACCTCTTTCCCGTCGGATTTTCGCCGGACGGGCAGTTCTTCCTGTATTATCGTGACGACCATGGCAAATCAGATATCTGGGCGGTATCTCCTGACAGTCAGGGGAAGCCGTGGCCGGTGCTCCAGACCCCGTTCGAAGAATTCGACGTGAGGGTGTCCCCGAACGGACGATGGATTGCGTACGGTTCGGCGGAATCCGGCTCGCCTGAAGTCTTCGTCGTCCCCTTCCCGCGCGGAGAAGGGAAATGGCAGATCACCAGCGGCGGTTCCGCTTTCTTCGAATGGAACCATGACGGAAGTGAAATTATTTATGTAACCGATTCGGCCAGGATTATGTCCGTTCCCGTGGGCACGGGCGCCTCGCTGGATCCGGGAACGCCGCGGGTGCTGGCCGATCAGAGCTCAATGAAAGCGAACATCAGTGCCGCCTCCTTCGACCCGGTGGGCATGCGATGGGCCGTCATCAGGGTGGTTACCGGCGTCAGCGCTCCATCGACGGTCAGCGTCGTCACCGGCTGGTTCGACGAACTGCGCGCGATGCAGGCAAATGCAAAATAATGTTCCCCGGCCGGGAAGGAAACACCCCACGGCCGGGGGAGCGGGATTGATCATCAATTCGTTCAACTGAAAAATGCCAGAGACCGGTCAGACCATATCGCATTACAAAATTCTCGAGAAACTCGGGGAGGGCGGCATGGGCGTCGTGTACAAGGCCCTCGACACGAAGCTCGACCGCACGGTCGCCCTCAAGTTCCTGCCCCAGCGGATCACTTCCAGCCAGCCGGATAAATCCCGTTTCCTCCAGGAAGCGAAATCCGCCTCCGCGCTGAATCATCCCAACATCTGCACCATCTACTACCTCGAAGAGGTGGGGACGGAGTGTTTTATCGTCATGGAATATGTCGACGGGACGACGCTGCGCGAGAAGATGCCGGTCAGGTCGGTCGGCGAGGCGGTCGGGTACGCGATCCAGATCGGCGAAGCGCTCCACGAGGCGCATACCAAAGGCATCGTCCACAGGGACATCAAGGCCGACAACATCATGCTGAACTCCAGGAACCGGGTGAAGGTGATGGACTTCGGCCTGGCCAAGATCAAGGGTTCGCTCAAGCTCACGCGATCGTCCAGCACCGTCGGCACGCTCGCCTACATGGCCCCCGAGCAGGTGCGCGGCGAGGAGGTCGACCCGCGGTCCGACATTTTTTCGTTCGGCGTGGTATTGTTCGAGATGCTCACCGGTGCCATCCCTTTCAGGGGGGAGCACGAAGCGGCGGTGATGTACTCGGTGCTTAACGAAGAGCCGGACCCGGTCGATAAGTACAGGCAGGACGTTCCCCCCGGCCTGGTCGCGGCGATCCAGCGGTGCCTCGAGAAGGAGCCCGCCGACCGTTACCAGCACGCCGACGACCTCGTGAGCGAGCTGAGGCGGATACAGAAACAGTCCACGAAAGTGTCGCGGCCGTCGATGGAGATCGACCGGTCCGCCGCGACAGCTTCACGGTCCACCGTCGCCGCGTCACGGGCCGGGCGGGCGGCAGATCCTGGGCCTGCGGAAACGGCCCCCCGCGCATCGTCATCAGGAGACCATCCCGCGGCCGCTCCGAAGCGGGGCCTGATGGCGCTCATCGGTTCAGTGGTCGCAGTCGCCGTGCTTGCCATCGCAGGATATTTCATTTTCGGAACGAAAACAGGGGGCGGCGATCCGGGCACGGGTGAAAGGAAAATGCTCGTGGTCCTGCCGTTCGAAAACCTCGGCTCCGCCGAGCAGGAATATTTCGCCGACGGCATCACCGAGGAAATCACGGGGAAATTATCCGGACTGTCCGGCCTGGGGGTCATCGCCACGACGAGCGCGCGGCAGTACAAGAAGACAACGAAAAGCCTGAAGGGGATTGGGAGCGAGCTGGCGGTGGGGTATGTACTTCAGGGGACGATCCGGTGGAGTCCGGGAGAGGCCGGACAGTCGAAAGTCCGGGTCAGTCCGGCGCTGATCAGGGTCGACGACGGGACGCAGGTCTGGTCGCAGTCGTTCAACGCCATCGTGTCGGATGTCTTCTCAATGCAGTCCGACATCGCCTCACAGGTCGCCGGCGCAATGGGAGTGTCCCTGCTCAACCCTGAAAAGGAAAGCCTGGGAAAGAGGCCAACCGAAAACGCGGAGGCGTACGATCTGTACTTGCGGGGGAACGAATATTTTCGTCGAAGCTATAAAAAGGAAGATTTTGATATCGCGACGGATATGTACGGAAAAGCGGTGGAGAAGGATCCGGATTTCGCGCTCGCCTGGGCCCTCCTCTCGGAGTGTCATTCGGCGATGTACTGGTTTTTCTTCGATCACACCGAGGAGCGTCTGACAATGGCGAAGGCCGCGGTCGACCGGTCGCTTGCCATCGATCCCATGCTCCCGGAGGCCCACTCGTCTCTCGGGGCTTACTATTACTGGGGGCGTCTCGATTATGAAAACGCCCTGAGCGAACTGTTCGTGGCATTGAAGGGGAAGCCGAACGATGGACGACTGCTGCTGGGCATCGGCGCCGTTCAAAGACGGCAGGGAAAGATACGGGAGGCCCTCGCCTCGATGACGCGGGCGATCGAGGTCGATCCCCGGCGCTCGGAATATCTCTTCAACATCTCCACGACGTATGAGCTCCTGCGCGATTACAGGAACGCCGAGGACCGGATCGGCCGGGCCATTTCGCTCAGTCCCGACATCATCGAGTTTCACGTGAACCGCGTCTGGATGATCTTCCGAGCCGACGGAAACACGACCCGGGCACGGGAGGCGATGAAGAAAGCAGAACACCTGAACGATTTTGAGTCCACGCCGGCGATGATCCGGCTCCAGGCGCATCTCGAGATGTGCGACGGCAGGTATCCCGACGCCCTGAATATCATCGAATCAAGATTCAACAGAGCCGACAACAACCAGTTTCGCTATGTGCCGAGACCTCTCGCCCTGGCCGAGATCCATACCCTGACGAAGGAGGGGAGAAAAGCTGCAGCGTATTACGACAGCGCGCGCGCCGAGCTGGAGGAGAAGATCGGGGAAGATCCCTCCGACGGCCGATATCACAGCGCGCTCGGCGTCGCCCTTGCCGGCCTCGGCCGGAAACAGGAGGCGATCGAAGAGGGAAAACGCGGTGTCGAACTGATGCCGATTGGAAAGGAGGCGTGGCGTGGATCGTACCGCCTCATGGAGATGGCGAGAATTTACGCCATGACCGGCGAGAAGGATTCCGCCGTCACGCTGCTCTCTCAGCTCCTCGCCATGCCGTCCAATGTTGACCGTAAAATTTTGAAAATCGATCCTGCCTGGATGCCGCTCAGAACGCATCCGGGATTCCAAAAACTCGTCGCAACGAACTGACGCGACGATGTGTACAACGGTCCGGCGCCCGGAACCCGCATCCGATATTACACGACATCCGCAAAAACCATGATCGGACAGTCCATATCGCACTATAGAATCCTCGGGAAATTGGGCGAGGGGGGGATGGGCGTCGTCTATAAGGCGGAGGACACAAAACTCCGCCGGACGGTCGCGCTGAAACTCCCGCCGGACCAGGCCGCCTCCGCGCTCAACCACCCGAACGTCTGCCACATTAACTCGGTGGGCGAGCATGACGGGCGCCACTTCATCGACATGGAGTTCGTGGACGGGGTGACGCTCGAAGAACTTCTGAGAGGGCCGGGGAAGATCGTCCTCCCGGCATTCACCGGGAAACAGAAAACCGTGCCCGACGCCGCCGCTCCCTGGGAAATCTGGAACTTCGCGAACCAGTCGGCCGATTACATCGGATACTGGAAAAACAACACGGAGGTCTGGAAGTACTACTTCCTGACCGGGAAAGAAGAACGGATCAGGGTCCAGTTCCCGGGGTTCAGGGCGAATATCAGGGCGAGGGCGAACGCGACGGGGACGGAAGTTGTCTACGCCGACCAGCGCCTGAGCGCAAGGCTGGTGATGATCGATCATCTCTTCAAGTAATCCATACCGGGCAGAATTATTCCGAGACGGGAGTTCATGATGCGTAAATTCATCCGAATATGTATGCTCTTCGTCACGATTTGTCCGGCCACCGCACAGGACATGTGGAAATATTTCACCCCCGACGATTTTGAGAAACGGCGGGCCGCGGTGATGGACACCATCGGCGACGGGGTCGCGATCTTCCTGGGGGCGGAACTCCCCGAGGCATACGTCAAGTTCCGGCAGGACAATAATTTCTATTACCTCACGGGCGTCGAGGCGCCCGACGCCGTCCTGATCATCGACGGCAGGGACCGAACGTCGCGGCTTGTCGTGCCGGAGTTTACTTCCAGGGACATCAAGAAAGAGGCTCGCATCGAACCGGGGAAGGAAGCCGCGGACCTCTACAAGGTGGACCGTGTCTCTTCGAAGTCGAACCTCAGCGCGACCCTCGAGCAGACGCTCGCCGGCGAACGGACGGTCTCTCTCTATCTCGGGCCGGAGGAGACCGCCGCGATGAGCCCCGACCGGAGCAAAGCCCTCCGTTCGAAACGGCAGAACGACTCGTGGGACGGCCGGATCCCCAGGGAGACCAATTTCGCGAACCTTATCAAGACGCGATTTCCCAACGTCATCGTCAGGGACATCTCCCCCGCGATCCACGCGATGCGGTATGTAAAAGATGCGAAGGAAATCGCCGCGCTTCGCGAGTGCGGACGGATCGGCGCGCTCGGGTTCAACGAGGCGATGAGGGTGACCAGGCCCGGCCTCTACGAGTACCAGGCAGTCGCGGCGTGCGACTTTTTCTACCAGTACAATGGCCAGCAGAACCCCGCGTTCTTCGCGATCGCCGCATCCGGGGAACGGGCCCTCGACTGGCACTACAACGCCAACAACCACCCGATGAAATCGGGCGACGTCATCCTCCTTGACTACGCGCCCGACCTGAACTACTACGTTACGGATATTACCCGGACCTGGCCGGTGAACGGGACGTTCAGCGACGACCAGTTGAAAATGTACGCGTGCATCGTGGAGTTCCGCGAGAAGGCGATTGCCGCGCTCAAACCCGGGGTGGCGTACGGCGACCTCATCGCCATCGGGCAAGAGGTCTACTCGAAGCATGGATATGATACGCTCTGGTCCAACTACGCCGGCCACTTTGTGGGGATGGCCGTGCACGACGTCGGCCCGAAGAGCCGGGAGTTCGTCGCCGGCGTGGTATTCAACCTCGAGCCGATCATCGAGGACAAGACGAAGAAGATCCATTTCCGCCTCGAGGACACTATCGTCATCACCAAGGACGGCGCGGAGGTGCTCACCGGGCTCACGCCCGTTGACCCGGCGGAGATCGAGAAACTGATCGCCGAAAAAGGAATTTTCGAATAAAACCGCAATGATCGGCACGACCATATCGCACTATGCAATCCTCGAAAAGCTCGGCGAAGGGGGAATGGGCGTCGTTTATAAAGCCCGGGATGTCAGGCTCAACCGCACCGTCGCGCTCAAGTTCATGCCGGGGGAGGCCCGGCTGAACGATGACGACCGGAAGCGGTTTCTCCAGGAAGCGCAATCGGCGGCGCTCCTCAACCACCCCAACGTCTGCACCATCCACGACATTAAAGTCGAGGGAGAGCAGCATTTCATCGTGATGGAGTTCGTGGACGGGCGGACCCTGAGGAAGAAGATCTATGGATCGGCCGGGCAGCATCTCGATGAGAAGACGGCCATCGGCTACGCGATGCAGATCGGCGAGGCCCTCGCCGAGGCGCACAAACACGGGGTCGTCCACCGCGACATCAAGGCCGACAATATCATGGTGAATGCGCGCAACCAGGTGAAGGTGATGGACTTCGGTCTTGCCAAACTGAAGGGCTCGATGAAACTCACCCGCGATTCGAGCACGATCGGGACGCTGGCCTACATGGCGCCCGAACAGGTCCGCGGCGATGAAGTGGACGCCAGGTCCGACATCTTCTCCTACGGGGTCCTCCTCTTCGAAATGCTGACCGGCCGGATGCCGTTCAGGGGCGAGCACGACGCGGCGATGATGTATTCCATCATGAACGAAAACCCCGAACCGGTGTCGAAATTCAATCCCGGGGTTTCGGAGGAGTTGCGGCGCGTCATCGAGCGCGCGCTCGAGAAGGACCCGGAAGACCGGTTTCAACATAGCGACGATCTCGTCAGCGAGCTCCGGCGCCTGGCGAAAAAATCCAGCCGGATCGAGCGACCCGTGTCAGGGGCTGAAACACCCGTCCGGGACGTGACGATGCCCCCCGCGGCCGGCACCCGGCCGGGGTCTTCAGCGCGCATTCAGGCCGCGCCTCCGGAAACAACCCCGTACGCCGGCCCCGCAAAAAGTAAGTTTCCCCTCCTGCCGGTTGGCGGATTTTTCTTCGCGGCGGCGCTCCTCGCTGTTTATTTCCTCTTCTTCGGAAACACCGGCGGGAAGATCGACTCCCTCGCCGTTCTGCCTTTCGTGGATGCCGGCGGAGACCAGGAGATCGAATATCTCACCGAGGGAGTCACCGATTATCTCACCAACAAGCTTTCCCAGATGCCGGGACTTCGCGTCCTGCCGTCGAGCTTCGTGGCGAAGTACAGGCGCGCCGACATCACGCCGCAAACGATCGGGAAAGAGTTGAACGTGGGGGCCATCCTCACCGGCAGGGTGGTGGAACGAAACGGCAGGTTGAGCGTCCAGACCGAACTGATCGACGTGAGCCGACTGTCGCAACTCTGGGGCGAACGGTATGAGAAAGACATTGCCGGCATCCAGGACCTCCAGGCAGACATCGTTTCGAAGGTATCGGGCAGGCTGGGAGTGAACATCGGTTCCGAGGAGAGCGCCAACCTGGTGCGGGGATCGACGAAAAACACCGGGGCCTATCAACTCTATCTCAAAGGCCGATACCAGTGGAACAAGCGCAACCCCGAGGCCATCCGCGCCGCACTCGCTTTCTTTCAGAAGGCGATCGATACCGACCCATCGTTCGCGCTCGCTTACGTCGGGCTGGCGCAGACGTACGTCTTCCCCGAGTCGGAAAAAAACCCATCGATGGTACGGGCGCAGAAGATGAGGTCTGCGGCCGAGAAGGCCCTGCAGATCGAGGAGAAACTCGCCGAAGCGCACTCGACCCTGGCGAGCTATTATCAATACTACGAACTGGACATGGAGGCGGCCGAAAAAGAACACCGGCGGGCCCACGAACTCGATCCAAGTTATCCGACCGGGCTGCACTGGTACGCCGAGTTCCTCTGCTTCACCGGGCGCTTCGATGAGGGATTGGAGATGTACCGGAAAGCCGTCGCCGCGGACCCGCTTTCGCTCGCCATCGCCACCGATTTCGGTTACGGGTATTACCTCGCCAGGGAATACGACAGCGCGGCCGCGTATCTCGAAAACATACTGAAGTCGGACCCCGAGTATGTCCGGACCCGCGCGTATTTATCGACGATTTACCTGGCGAAAGGCGACACTGCGAAATCGTACCGGATCCACAGGGATGCGCTGTCGGTGTCGGGGGCCGGACAGGAACAATTGCGGCTGTTCGACGAAGCATGGCGCAAAGACGGCCTGAGGGGGCTTGCCCGAAATTACCTCACGGAGGTCCTGGCGGAGGCGGGCAATGTCACTCTTCCGGCAATGGCGATCGTCCGGGCCTACATCCGGCTGGGGATGAAGGATTCGGCTCTGATCTGGGTCAGGCGGGCACAACAGGAGCGGGACCCTTTATTTTTTGGCGTCAGCGTCGAATCGGCGTACGATCCCCTCAGGAACGAACCGGGATTTCATGCCATCATCAGGGAGATCGGCATGGAAGAGGCCGAAAAGCGCGCGCTGGCTCGTCAACCGCATTGAGACCCCGGCGGTTTCCGGCTATTTTTAAAATCTGATAATTTTTCCACTAACACATTCGCGTTCAAATGATTGGTACAACGATCGCACAGTATCATATTCTCGAGAAACTCGGCGAAGGCGGGATGGGCGTCGTCTACAAGGCCCGCGACACGAAGCTCGAGCGCGACGTCGCGCTCAAGTTCCTCCCCGACCGGCCCGGCACTTCTGACCAGGAGAAGACGCGGTTCGTCCAGGAGGCGCGGGCGGCCTCGTCCCTGAACCATCCCAACGTCTGCACCATCCACGACATCCAGGAGCACGCCGGGCCCGACGGCTCAAAACAGATGTTCATCGTGATGGAATTCGTCGACGGGCAGACCCTGCGGGACAGGATGGGATCGACGGGTTCGATGAGCCTCCGGCAGGCGGTCGAGATCGGCATCCAGGCGGCCGACGGCCTCTCGGCGGCGCATGATAAAGGCATCGTCCACCGCGACATCAAGCCGGAGAACATCATGATCCGGAAGGACGGGATCGCCCAGATCATGGACTTCGGGCTGGCCAAACTGCGCGCCTCGTCGAGCAAGATCACGCGGCTCACCCGCGAGGGGAGCACGGTGGGGACGGCGGGCTATATGTCGCCGGAGCAGGTGCAGGGCCTGGATTCCGACCACCGGTCGGACATTTTCTCCCTGGGAGTACTCCTCTATGAGCTCTTCACCGGCCAGCTCCCGTTCAAGGGCGTCCACGAGACCGCCCTCGCCTACGAGATCGTCAACGTGGACCCGGCGCCGATGAGCGTGATGAAACCCGACATCGACCCGAGCCTCGACGCGATCGTGCTGGAGTGCATGGAGAAGGACCCCAACGAGCGGACGCAGTCCGCGAAACAGGTGGCGGTGGACCTCCGGAGATACAAACGCGAATCGAGCCGCCAGAAGGCGAGCCGGATCACCGCGGCGCGTCCCGTGTACACCGGTGCGGGCTCGGTGTCAGGCGTGACGTCAGGCGCGGCGTCGGGCGTGGCTTCGAGGGCGTCGGCTGCCTCTACGGGCGCGATGCCTGTCGGCGGGGATAGCGGGGAGTTCTCCGGGGAATACACCGGCGCGGCCGCGCAACCCGCGGCGGGCCGGTCGAGGTCGATCGTTCCCTGGATCGTCGCCGGCCTGTTCTTCCTGACGACGGCAGGTGCGTTGCTCTTTCATTTTACGAATCCGCCCGTTCCTCCGCCGCGGAGGGTGACACGGGCTACGATCATGGCCCCGCTCAATGCGAACTTCAACGTGGGGAACGGAGGCCATATCGCCATTTCACCCGACGGGCGCATCGTGGCGTTTGCCGCGTCGGATACCACCGGAAGGAATTCCCTCTGGGTCCGGCCGGTCGGATCGATGACGCCGATCCTGCTCCCCGGCACGAACGGCGCAACCTATCCCTTCTGGTCGCCCGACAACCGTACGGTCGCGTTCTTCGCGGGAGGCAAGTTGAAAAAAATCGACGCGGCGGGCGGTCCGACGCTCACCATCTGCGACGCCGCCGACGGCAGGGGCGGGACCTGGAACAGGGAGGGGGTCATCGTCTTTTCCCCGGAGGCGAACGGATTATTGTCGAAGGTGTCAGCCGCGGGCGGTTTGCCCGTACCGTTGTCGAAGGTCGACAGCGGTGTCGTGGCGATCAATCACCGGTGGCCGCATTTTCTCCCTGACGGCCGTCATTTCGTGTATACGACGCAGTCGACGGTCGGCGGTATCGTCGACGACTCGATCAGGATCGCCTCGATCGACGGGGGTTACGACACCGTCCTGATGATCGGGAATTCGAACGTCGAGTACGCCTCGGGACACCTCCTCTTCCACCGGCAGTCAATGCTGATGGCGCAACCCTTCGACACAGTGCGCCTCGCCTTCACCGGCGACGCGGTCCCGATCGCCGAGGAGTTGCAGTACAGCAATTTCCGGTACCGGGCCATCTTCTCGGTGTCGGGGGAGGGCGTGCTGATCTATCAGGGCGGGGCTGAGCAGACCGGAAGAATCGCCATCCTGGACGGGGCCGGAAACACCGTCCAGGTCCTTGATTTCAAAAATCCCGCGGGAGGGCGGTTCTCCAGCGACGGGAAGCGCATCGTACTGGAGTCGCGTGACGACCAGGCCAGGACAGCCGACATCTGGATTCGCGACATCGAGAGCGGGAGGGACTCCCGGTTCACATTCGACGCGGCGATCGACAGGACCCCGGTCTGGTCCCCGGGGGACGATTCGATCGTCTTCTCCTCCACACGCTCCAAGCGATATGACCTTTACGTCAAGCATACGAACGGAACCGATGCGGAACAGCTTCTCTTACAATCGGATCAGGATAAATTCGTGAGCGACTGGTCCAGAGACGGCCGCACCCTGGCATTCTACACCACGGGCAGTATGACGACGAAGATGGATCTCTGGATCCTGCCGCTCACCGGCGACCGGAAGCCCATACCGTTTCTCCGGACGGAGTTCCGGGAGGGCCTCGGATCATTTTCACCCGACGGCAGGTGGATCGCCTACATGTCCGACGAAACGGTCCGGTGGGAGATCTATGTGCGGGCGCTCGATGGTTCCGCCGGCAAATGGCAGATCTCCATCGACGGGGGAGTCGCACCGAGATGGGCGGGCGATGGAAAGACCATCTATTTCGGGTCGGCGGACAGGAAAGCGATGGCTGCGGCCGTCAGGGTCGTCAACTCGGCAGTCGTCGTCGATTCGATCCGCACTCTGTTCGATTACGATTCGAGGTCGATCATCGGAGGTTATAGCGACATCACCCCCGACGGCAGGAGGGTCCTGGCAAGAATCGGCGAGTCCCGGCTGACCACTCCTCCTATCACCATGGTCGTGAACTGGAACGAGGAGTTGAAAAAACAGGCGAACGCGGAGGCCCCTGATGGTCGGTAAGACCGTTTCGCATTATTCTATTATAGAAGATCTCGGGGGGCGGGAGATAGGGGGTGACGGACCGGAGAGAACGGTTGGGCGGCTATAACCCGATATTCGCCAATAGCTTACGGCTACGGTAGCCGGGAGTGGGAACTGCTGACGATGAAGTTGTTTTAAATCCATTTTCCCGTTACCTTCGGATTCAACCCAAGCAGTCATCATTCCGCATCTCACGTCCATTTTATCAGGGGGTACTCGTATGACCGGTGGCCGGTTCATTCCCGCGGGCGGCATGTCTCGCCTGCTGCTCTTCCTTCTTCTCTTCGTTTCAACACCCGTTTACACCCAGACAATTCTCGACTCTCTCACGGTCGTTCCGACGATTGTCAATGTCTCGGGAAGTGCTCAATCCGTCACCGTGACGATGTATTTGCGGCATTCAGCCGCCCCGTTTTTCGTCTGGGCCTATCTCGGGCATCCCGACTCCTCGTCGATGGTGGGTTTCGGAGCCCTCACGTCCGGGACGGTATTGAACGGGACCTGGGAGGCCGAGGTGTATGTTCCGCAGAGCACACCCCCGGGTGTGTACCCGGTATATGTCTGGGACATCGATAGTTCTTTCAACTCGGAGACAATCAATTCCGGGGTGTCGGTGACGATCACCGGCGGAGATAGCGAACCGCCCGTCCTCGCCTCTACGCCCGTCGTTACACCCCCCTCGATCAACGTCGCGGGAGGTGCGGATACCGTGGTCGTTGATTTTGACCTGACGGACAATGCTACGGGTGTCGGCTTCGTGATCGTTGAATTTGAACGGGGAGATACACTCACTCCGGCGTCGGCATTAGCGTCGCTGGTTTCGGGGGACAACCTGAACGGGTCCTGGAGAGCGAATGTCATCGTCCCGCAAAACGCCGACGGCCAGTTCGATCTCCGCATCACGGCGATCGATAACGCCTTCAACCAATTGGACACGAATCTTGGCCCGGCCCTGACTGTCTCGGGAGGCGATACGATTCTCCCATCGGTGTCGGGAACTCCCATCCTGGACAGATCGGCGGTCAACGTCGGCACCGGAGATCAGAACGTGAAGGTCACGCTTGCCGCGCTCGATACGTATTCGGGTATCGCATCCGTTAACGCGTATTTTAGGGATGATTCCGGGAACAGTTCGGGATCCTCCTTCCTCACGACGCTCGTGAGCGGCGACAGCCTCAACGGGACATGGGAACTTACCCTTACCTTTTTCGAATCCACCCCTGAGGGCACATATCACCTCCTCGTCAACCTGGACGACGTCGCGG
>DATDQD010000045.1:0-8721 GCA_035292425.1 Bacteroidota bacterium | reverse complement strand
TGAGCGCGGAGAGCGCCGGCGGGGCGGAGACGCCGGGTATCAGGCAGATCAGGAGTCCGGCGGCCGAACCCACGGTGCCCGAAGCCCACGGCACGTACCCGCAGTACGCCCCGGTGGCGATGAACCGGGCGAGGAGGGGGGCCTTCCGGCCCCCGGTGTCACCGGGATCGGAAGGGCGCGGACGCGCTGGCATAAAGATCGGAGAGAAAATGCCTGTTGTCGACGCAATACATGATTCCCGTCGCGACGCTGGAGATGGTGACGAGGAGCATCATGCCGAAGAGGACCTGCGCGTCCATAAGGACGCCGAGTGTGCCGGAGAATTCGTACCGGATGAGCGGGACCGATCGGGCGACATGGAGGAGGAGGATATACCAGATGACGATGAATTCGCCGAACGTTTTCGCCTGCGCCGATTTCGACGTCACGATGGCGTGGTCGGTCCATTCGCCGTAACTGCGGAGCGCGGTGATCACCACGTCGCGCGAGACGATGATCCAGACCATCCACGCGTCGATCAGCCCGAGGGCCACGAACGTGAACAGGGCCGAGCTCGAAAGGATCTTGTCGGCCAGGGGGTCGAGAAATTTGCCCCACCTCGACATGGTCCCGTATTTGCGCGCGATCCACCCGTCGTACCAGTCGGTCAGCGCGGCGGTGACGAAGACGACGACGGAAAACTGACGCTGGAGCGAGGAGTCCGACACGAGGAGGACCACGAAGAGGGGGGTGAGAAAGATCCGCAGGATCGTCAGCGAATTGGGCAGAGACATCGGTCGCGATGCGGGGTTACGGTGCCTGGTGGTCTTGAATCTCCAATATATTCAATCCGGGGAAATAAAAAAGCCCAACGAGAGGTTGGGCTTCGGAATGTGGTCCCGGCTTTTGCGCGTCAGGCGGCTTTGCGCACCCGTCCCTGCTTGATGCAGGTCGTGCAGACGCGCATCCTGCGGGTCCTGCCGTCGACCGCCGCGCGGACGCTCTTGAGGTTCGGGAGCCAGCGCCTTCGCGTACGGTTGTGGGCGTGGCTGATGTTATTGCCGCTGACCGGCCTTTTTTCGCAAATTTCGCATACTTTTGACATTGTAATGCTCTTTCCTGGGATGATTCAATCGAAATGCGCAACCAATATACGAAAAAGTTCGGACGGCGCAAACCCCGCGGCCGGATCGTCCCTACCGGAAGAAATACCGGGCGCCGATCCCCCCGTTCATCTGGAAGCCCGTGGAAGGAGCGAAATCGATGATGGGGGCGAGTTCAAAAAAGATATCGATCGGCGACTCGGGGAGATAGTAGGCGATTCCCCCCACGATCCGCACGCCGATCCTGTCGTCGCCGTGGCCGCCGGTCTTGATCCTGCCGCCGATGCCGTAGTAGGCGGGCATGTCGCTCCGCTTCGTGAGGGCGTCGGTATGGAGGATGTAATCCACGTGGACGTGGAAGGTCGTTTCGTTGAGGAAGGACCAGGCGAGGCCGGCGTCGATCGCCGATTTCGAGTCCATCCAGCCCTTGAAGGCGAATCCCGTCGGTTCCCCGAGGATCACCCCGAGGCCGAAGCCGTTCTGCTGGGCCGCGGCGGTTTGCGCACCCACACCGATGGTCAGCGCAAGGAGAATGAGGGCGGCGGTTCGTGAGAGTGTCATGCAGTGTCTCCTTAATGATTGTTGAGGGATTACGTGGCCCTGAGGGCGGACACGATGTTCATGCGGGAGGCCCGGACGGCCGGGAGGAAGCCCCCCGTCACGCCCATGATGAAACCGAACACGAGCGTCGCAACGATGACATCCGGGGTCAGGTTGAATCCGAAGGCGAGCTCGGTGAACGTTCCGAAGTTGATCGTGGAGATGACCAGCAGCTGGAGAAACGACGCCGCGAGGATGCCGAACGCCGAGCCTGCCAGCGCGATCAGGATGGCCTCGAGCAGGAAGGTGGCGAGGATGGTCCTGCGCCTGAACCCGAGGGCGCGGAGCGTGCCGATTTCGATCGTCCGGTTGGAGACGGCCGCGTACATCGTGATCATCGCGCCGATGATTGCAGCGAAACCGAAAAATCCGGTGACCCCCCAGCCCAGAAGGGTGATGAACTGTGACATGATGCTCGACTGTTTCGCATAGTATTCCTTCTCCCTGAACAGTTCGAGGTAGTTCAACCTTTTGTCCCCCTCGATCCTCGATTTCAGCGAATCAAAATCAGCCGGGTTCTTCAGCCGGAAGGTCAGGGAGGAATAGACAGGCCTGCCGAACGACGGCATGATCTGGTCCACGTCCCCCCAGATCTCGGAATCGAATCCGCTCCCGCCGGCGTCGAAGACACCGACGACGGTCCAGAGCGCTCCGCCGAATTTCAGCTCGCGTCCGATCGCCACCCCCTCGAAATTCTTCGCGATATTCCTCCCCACCACCACTTCCCCCGTGCCGAAGGAGAACATCCGTCCCTCGACCATTTTCACGCGGTCGCGAAGCGTCATCGCCGCCGCTTCGACGCCCCGGACCGTGACGTTCCCCATGTCACCCGTACCCTTCTTGAGGAGGTTGATGACAACGAAGATGTCGGACGTCGCCAGGGGTTTATTGTCGGGGCCGAGGGCGACCTCGGGCTGGGTCTCGATAATGTTGATGGCGTCCCTGTCAATCTGGCTCATGAGTTCCGCCTGCGCCGCCTTCCTGAGGACGATGGTGTTGTTCTCAGAACCGGTCTCCACAAGCGTTTGTTCGAGACCCTTCGCAAGCATGAACACTGCTGCGAAGACGAAAGAGACGAGAGAAATCCCCCCGAGGGTGAGGACGAACGTGACGGGCCGGCTGACCAGGCTCCGCCTCATGTAGATCGTGAGGTGCTTCGACAATCTGGAGGCGATGATCAGGACGATCAGGAATGGCACAACGTAGATAAATTCGGTCATGGGCATCCTCTCCCTATCCGACCTGCCGGAGTCCGTCGACGATCTTCATCCGAAGCGTCTTCAACACCGGGACAGCGGCGGCGGCGACGCCGGCCACAAAGGCCGATCCCGCGGCGTAGGCCAGTGTGCTTAACTCCACGTTGAACACCGGGAACCACCCCGCGGGGAGCCCCCGCTCCGCTGCATCGCTGATAGGGAACGTAAGGGCGATGCCGATGGCGCTTCCGAGCCCGGCGATCACCATCGATTCGCCCCCGATCAGTCCCGCCAGGTGGATCGTTGAAAATCCGAGCGTTTTGAGGACGGCAAATTCTCGGAACCGTTCACGGGCCGTCATGATCATGGTGTTCGACAGCACCAGGAGGATGATCCCGATGATCACGACGGAGACGATGTTGATTGCCGTCAGAATCGCGCTCGACATCGAGACGAAGCTCTGCTGGAATTCCTTCTCCGTCTGGGTTTTCGTCTCGGCGGGTGAATTTGCGAAAAGGCTGTCGATGTCGGCGGAGATCCTGGCGCGTTCGGCGGCGTTCCTGATATCCACGACGTACCATCCTACCCGGCCGGCGCGGGCGGGTTGTGTCTGGAGGAGACTCTGGTCGAGATACTCCCAGTTGAAGAGCATCTGGGACTCGTCCGTCCCCTTGTCCCTCCCCCGGTAGATGCCGACCACCTTCATCTCCCAGTGCCCGGGGTAGATGTCACCCTCGAGGGGGATAATGTCCCCGACCTTCAGGTTGTACTTCTCCGCGATCAGGGCGCCGATAATTGTGCCGTTGCGCTGGCCGGCGAGCCCGGCCAGGGCATCGTCGGAGACGATGAATTCGGGGTAGACCTTGAAATAGGTGGCGGGATCGACCGCCATCCGCGCAAAAAATTGTGCCTCGTCGATGTAGACACCCGAGAACCAGTTCGCCCAGGAGACCGTTTCGACGCCGGGGAGCCGCTCGATCCTCGCTTTGTACGAAAGCGGGAGGGGATAGATGAACGACACGGAGTGCACGACGATGAGCCTGTCCGCGGCGGAGGCGGCGACGCCGGCGTTCCACGCCGAGACCACCGTCTGCATCAGGCCGAAGGCGAGCACCGCGATCGTGATCCCGAGGATGGTCAGGAGTGACCGGAGCTTGTGCCGAAACAGGTTTTTATGAATCAGGTGGAGGATGAACATGCATCTGTCCCTTAGGATAGCTCGCCCTTGTCGAGGTGCCTGATGACGTGGGCCTTTTCGGCGGCTCTCGGGTCATGCGTCACCATGATGATGGTCTTCCTGAATTCCTTGTTGAGCCGCTCGAGGAGGTTCATGATCTCCTCGGCCGACACCTTGTCGAGATCGCCCGTCGGTTCGTCCGCCACCAGGAGGGTGGGGTCGGTGATGATGGCGCGGGCGATGGCCACGCGCTGCTCCTGCCCGCCGGAGAGCTGCCGGGGGTAGTGGTGGACCCTGTCTCCGAGCCCGACCAACTTCAGAGCGAAATCCGCGCGTTCCCGACGTTCCTTCTTCGACATTTTGGTGAGCAGGAGCGGGAGCGTGACGTTCTCGAGCGCGGTGAGCACGGGCATCAGGTTGTAGAACTGGAAGACGAAACCGATGTTCCGCGAACGCCAGGCGGCGAGCTGCGACTCGTTCAGTTTCGTGATATCGGTGCCGTCGATGATGACCGATCCCCCCGGGCGCCCGTCCCCGTCCTCATTGGGACGGTCGATGCCGGCCACGAGATTCAGTACTGTTGTTTTCCCGGAACCTGACGGCCCCATCAGCGCCAGAAACTCCCCCGCCGGGATGTCGAACGAGATGTTCTTCAGGACCGGGATCTCGAGAGAGTCCCGCCAGTACGATTTCGATATATTATGAATCGATACGAGCGACATCATGAGCCTCTGAGTGTAATCGTGTGAACCTCCGGCCGCCGTTACTTCTGAACCTGGACCTGGCTGCCGGTGGAAAGTTTCTCCGGCGGGTTGACGATGACCTTCGTCCCCTGGGCGATCCCTTCGACGATTTCGATCATCGCGCCGATTTTCGCCCCCGTCCGGACGGAGGTGAGTTTCGCGGTGGTCCCCTCCAGGACGAATACCGCGGAGCCGGAGGACGTCCGGACCACGGCCCTGGCGTCGACGACCAGCAGGCTGGCCGTGGATGCCGACGTGTCCCCGGGAGCTTCGCGGAGGAAATGCGCCTTGGCGCCCATCTCCGGGAGGACACGGTCATCCCTCTCGAGAAACCGGATCTTGGTCATGACGGTCGCCTTCGCGCGGTCGGCTGTGGGGACGATCTTGTCGACGATGGCGCGGTAGCGCCGCTCGGGATAGGCGTCGAGCGTCACCTCGACCGGCTGGCGGATCGACACGTTCGTGATGTTCGATTCGTTGACGTCCGCCTCCACCTGGAGAGACGCCATGTCGGCGATCGTCACGACGGCGACCCTCGAACTTGCGCCGGCGGCGAAGGGCGCGACGACCTCGCCGACGTCCGCGTTCTTGCTGAGGATTGTGCCGTCGAAGGGGGCGCGGATGATGGTGTTCTCGAGGGCCACCCCGGCCGCCTTCACGGCGGCCTCGCGGGAACGGACGGTCGCCTGGACCCCATCGAAATGCGATCTCGCCGCGTCGAACTCCGCCTGCGAGATCAGGCTTCGGAACAGGAGGGTGTCGGAGCGTTCGAAGATCCGTTTGGCGTCGAAGAGGGAGGCCGCGGCCACGGCGAGTTCCGCCCTGGCCTGTTCGAGGGCCGCTTCGACGTCCGCGCTTTCGATTTTCGCGATGATGTCGCCGCGCCTGACCTTGTCCCCCTCCCTGTAATAGAGGGCGACGATGCGGCCCGTGGCCTTCGAGGCGATGGCCGCTTTCCTCTGCGCGACGACGTACCCGCTCGCGGTCAGGACGGTCCTGTTCATCGAGGGGGATACATAGGACGCGGTGGAGGTTTCCACCGTTTCGGGTTCCCCGGTGAGGGAACGGACGAGAAAGAGGACCGCGAGCACGACCATGATCGCGCCGATCGAGTAGAGCACGATGGCCATCCGGATGCCCGGGCCGGTGCTCTTGCTCATGGTCTCTTCCCTGTTGATGCGTAATTTGGAGAGATCTGCGTCTCGCTGGTCGGGCATTGCGCTCAGGAAGTCAGAAAAATCGAATCAAGGTATGAAAAACCGGAAACGATTCCAAATAAGGACGGTCCACCCCGTCAACCTGCTTGGAAATAAACCTGACTTTTCGCTTATTTCTCCGCATATGCATGTGCTCGGCATCGAATCATCGTGCGACGAAACATCCGCGGCGGTCATCTCCGACGGGCGGCTCCGTTCGAATATTGTCTCATCCCAGATCGACCACAGGAGGTTCGGCGGGGTCGTTCCTGAGCTCGCGTCGCGGATGCACCTCAGGCTGATCGTCCCGGTCGTGGAGGAAGCCCTCTCGGTCGCGGGTGTGGGGCGGGGAGACCTCGGCGGGGTGGCTGTCACCTCGGGACCCGGGTTGATGGGATCTCTGATGGTGGGGGTGAATTTCGCAAAATCCTTCGCGTATGCCCTCGGAATCCCCTGCGTCGGGATCAACCACATGGAGGGGCACATCTATGCAAATTTCCTGGAGGACCCGAAACCTGCCTATCCCTTCATCTGCCTGACGGTCTCCGGAGGACACACCCAGCTCGTCCTGGTGAGGGAGGTGTTCCGCCACGAAATCCTCGGCGAGACTCTGGATGACGCCGCCGGCGAGGCGTTTGACAAGGTGGCCAAAATGCTCGGTCTGCCCTTTCCGGGGGGGCCGGCGATCGAGCGGCTGGCGCGGGAGGGTAATCCCTCCTTCGTCGCGTTCCCCCGGTCCATGGCCGGCGACGGGACATTGAATTTCAGTTTCAGCGGCGTGAAAACCGCGGTGCTCTACTGGCTGAGGGATCACCCGGGTCTTGCGACCGATCCGGACGGGCCCGGGGGGCGCAAGCTTCTCGCGGACCTCTGCGCCAGCTTCCAGGCCGCCGTGGTCGAGGTTCTCGTCATGAAAACCCTCGCCGCCAGGGAGCGTTTCGGCGTCTCCGACGTCGCCGTCGCCGGGGGCGTCTCGGCCAACGGGGAACTCCGGCACAAACTGACGGCGGCGGCCTCGCGCTGCGGCTTCACGCTCCATGTCCCGCCGCTGGAATTTTGCACCGACAACGCCGCGATGATCGCCCTGATCGGTTATAAAAAACTCCTGGCCGGCGCAGCGTCGCCGTACGGGCTGCAGGCCGACCCCAACATGGTCATGACTTCGTGATCCCGGCGATGGTGTTCCGAACGCCGAAGAAGGGGTCCGGGAGGAAACGCCATCCAAAGCGCCTCGCGTGGTCCCTGCCGACCATGGTCGTCCTCGCGCTCGGTGGGATCAGCGTGGTCCTCTGGGCGCCGAACACGTTCGACGGGGACAGGATCATCACGGTCTCGAAGGGGGACACCTTCAGACAAATTGAAGACACCCTGGTCACGTCCGGGGTGGTCCGAAACAGGTTTCTCTTCAACCTCGCGGCGCGCATCCTCGGGTCGACCAGGAGGATGCAGATCGGCCGGTACCGTTTCCGGTCCGGGATGTCCAACAGCCGGATCCTGGAAGACCTCGAATTCGGGAAATCGGTGGAGCCCGTGATGGTCACCGTCCCCGAGGGCTACCGGACCCGCCGCCTCGCCGCGCTCTTTAGAAGAAACCTCGGCCTCGATACCGCGGTGTTCATGTCGCTCGTTCAGGACACCGCGTTCATACGGAGGGTCGGGCTGGACCCACCGACGCTGGAGGGATACCTGCTGCCGGACACGTATCAATTCTACTGGCAGGAATCGGAGGAGACCGTTCTTTCGACGATGGCCGGCGCCTTCGCGGTTTTTTTCAACGACAGCCTCCGGGCCGGGGCCGGGCGGCGCGGCATGGGCGTTCACCAGGTCCTGACTCTCGCCTCCATCATCGAGGCGGAGACCTCGGTGGACTCGGAACGGACGAGGATCTCCGGCGTCTACTCCAACCGGCTCCGGAAGCGCATGCGGCTCCAGGCCGATCCGACCGTGCAATACATCCTCGAGGACGGGCCCCGCAGGCTGAGTTATTCCGATCTTCACCGGTCTTCCCCCTACAATACGTACAGGAACGCGGGGCTTCCCCCCGGGCCGATCAACAATCCCGGCAGGGCCTCGATCCTGGCGGCGATCTACCCGGAGAAACACGGATTTTATTTTTTCGTCGCCAACGGCGAGGGAGGTCATACGTTTTCCAGGACATACGCCGAGCATCTCCGCGAGGTCAGAAAGTATCAGCGCAGGCGGGAGGCAGCCGCCGCGGCGGCGAGTGCGGAGCTGTCCGGGGACACCCTGCCGAACGTCACCGTCCCCGTGGACAGCCTGCAACGGGAGGGGGTGTCGCCAAGTGGGGGGTGACCGGCATCGCAGAGCGGCGATCTTCGTACTGATCTCCGGCCTGAGCCTCGGAGGGGGTTGCGCTTCCCAGGTCGCTCCCACCGGCGGTCCGCAGGACACCGTCCCCCCGGAGATTGTCTCCACCTCGCCTTCGCCGGGGGCTCTGAACTTCCGGGAGACGAACATCGTCCTGGAGTTCTCCGAGTATGTCGACCGCCGATCGTTCCAGGAGTCGGCGTTCCTGTCGCCGTCCCCGGGGGCGCTCCGGTACGAATGGGGTGGCAGCGAAGTGGAGATCTCTTTCGCCGAGACCCTCCGGCCGAATACGACCTATATCCTCACGGTGGGGACCGACCTGAAGGATACGCGAAACAACCGGCTCGCGGAGACGTTCAACCTTCCATTCTCCTCCGGGGGGACGATCGACAGCTGTTC
>DATDQD010000044.1:0-3425 GCA_035292425.1 Bacteroidota bacterium | reverse complement strand
GGCCGGGCCGGCCGCGGACGGGGCATGTCATTCTCACTATGCCAGTCACCATCATTGTCGGCGCTCAGTGGGGCGACGAGGGTAAGGGAAAAATCGTCGACCATCTCAGCGAGAAGGCCGACATCGTCGCCCGGTACCAGGGCGGCGCCAACGCGGGCCACACGGTCGTCATCGGGGAGGACGAGCACGTCCTGCACCTGATCCCCTCGGGCATCTTCCACGCCCACGTGACCTGCCTGATCGGCAACGGCGTCGTCGTGGACCCCATCGCGCTCCTGGACGAAATCCACAAGCTCGAAAACCTGAAGGTCAGGGTCGAGGGGAGGCTGTTCATCAGCCACAACGCCCATCTGATCATGCCCTACCACAAACTGCTCGACACGATCCGCGAGCAGACCGGCGAGAAGATCGGGACCACGGGGAGGGGAATCGGCCCCGCGTACATCGACAAGTTCATGCGGGTGGGGATCCGGATCGTCGATCTCCTCGACCGCGACCTCTTCGTGAAAAAACTCAGGAAAAACATCGAGGAGAAAAACCGGATTTTAAACAGAATCTACGGGGAAACCGAGCTGGACGCCGACCGCATCGCCTCCGAGTACGAGGAATTCGACAAGAAGATCGACCCGTACATCACCGACACCGCGCTCTACCTCCAGAAGGCCCTCAGGGAAAACAAGAGCGTGCTGGCGGAGGGCGCGCAGGGCGCGCTCCTCGACGTCGATCACGGCACCTACCCCTTCGTGACCTCTTCCAACCCGACGAGCGGCGGTGCCTGCACGGGGCTGGGCATCCCCCCGACGGCGATCACGTCCGTCCTCGGCGTGGTGAAGGCGTACTCGACGCGGGTCGGGAACGGGCCCTTTCCCACGGAGCTCAGGGACGCGACCGGCGACATGCTCCGGCAGACCGGCGGCGAATACGGGGCCACCACGGGCCGTCCCAGGCGGTGCGGATGGTTCGATGCCCTGGCGTTGAGGCACAGCGTGATGATTAATGGCATCAGGAAAATCGCGATCACGAAGCTCGACGTCCTCGACCACTTCGAGGACATCAGGGTTTGCATCGGGTACGAATACGGGGGGAAACTCCTGAAGACCTTCCGCTCCGACGTGACGACGCTCGACTCGCTCGTCCCCGTCTACGAATCCTATCCCGGCTGGAAGACCCGGACTGCGGACGTGACATCCTACGACCGGCTGCCCCCCAACGCCCGCCGGTACATCGAGGCGATTGCGTCGCTCACCGGCACGGAGGTGCACATGGTCTCGGTGGGCGCCCGCCGCGATCAGACCCTTTTCGTTCCCTGACCGGTGCCCTCCCCCCGCTCCACGAATATCAAGCTGACGCTCCTGGTGGTCGCCACCCTGATCGTCCTCGGCACGCTGTACTACTCCCAGATCCTCGTCTCCCAGCTGCTCCAGAAAGAGCGCGACGTGGCGGCGCTCTACGCCAGGTCGGTCGAGTTCATCGCCAATAAACCGGCCGAGGGGCTCTCCGGCCAGTCGGATTACAGCTTCATCTTCGACGAGGTGATCCGCTCGATCGATTTTCCGATGGTGCTGACCGACCCCCGCCATCAACCGATCCGCCCCTACGAAAAGAGTGCGCGGAACATCCCCATCGACTCCGGCCTCACACCGGAACAGATGGAGAAATATTTTATCTCGATCATCAAGGAACTCGACGAGATCCATACGCCGATCCGTGTTACCCTCCAGGACACCATCGTCCTGAACTACGTGCACTACGGGGAATCGCCCCTCATCACGCGGTTGCGGTGGCTCCCGGCCGTCGAGCTCGGGGTCGCGGGCCTCTTCATTCTCATGGGGTATGTCGGGTTCAGCTACATCAAGCGGAACGAACAGAGCAACATCTGGGTGGGGATGGCGAAGGAGACGGCGCACCAGCTCGGGACGCCCCTCTCGAGCCTCATGGGCTGGATCGAGATGATGAAGACAACGGCGAAGGACCATCCGGAACAGCTTTCGGTCCTGGCGGAGATGGAGAACGACCTCGACCGGCTTCAGAAAATCACCGACCGGTTTTCCAAGATCGGCTCCAGGCCCAGCCTGAAGGAGGAGAACCTCGAGGAGGTCATACGGGCCGTCCTCGGGTATTTCCAGCAGCGGCTTCCCTCGCGTTTCGCGAAGAACCGGAAAATCGGGCTGAAGGTGGCCGCGGAAGGGGACCCGAAGGCGCGCATCAACAGGGAACTGTTCGAGTGGGTGATCGAAAATCTCGTGAAGAACGCCCTCGAGGCGATCGAGGAGAGCGAGGGGACGATCTCGTTCACCATCACCGGCAGCGGAAGCCACGTGACGATCGACGCGACTGACACGGGGAAAGGGATCGACATCAAGCACAGGAAGGACATCTTCCGGCCCGGCTTCAGCACCAAGCGCCGGGGATGGGGACTCGGCCTGAGCCTCTCCAAGAGGATCGTGGAAACCTACCACCACGGAAAACTGTTCGTCCGCGAGAGCAAGCCCGGCAAGGGAACCACCTTCCGGATCCGGCTCAATCGCTGACCGTCCGCGCCCGGGCCTATTTCACCAGGAGCATTTTGAGCGTTGAGACCGGCCCCGCGCCCTGCAGCCGGCAGAAGTACACTCCCCCCGGAAGACCCGCCGCGCCGAATTCCACCGAATGTCCGCCGGCCCCGCGGACCCCGTCGATCAGCAGCGCCACTTCCTCCCCGAGCGCATTGAAAACACCCATGCGGATATGAGCGGGGGTCCGGAGAGTGAATGCGATCTTCGTCGACGGGTTGAACGGATTGGGGTAGTTGTTGGAAAGCCCGTATGCCGCCGGCGCCGGCCCGGATGACGGGAGATCTTCCTTCGCGCGGAGCGTCACGGGACCCTCCTCGCGGAGGACCATCGAGCCGGGGAGATCGAGGAGGCTTGCGGCACCCCCGGCGGAGATCGCGGTCCCCTCCCCCGCGGCGGTCCAGGTGATCGTCAGCGGATAGCGGGCGCCGGTGATCAGGACGTCGATGACCTTCCCGGAGCCGGGCGCGATCGCCGTCGCGTACAGGTCACCGTCGAAGCGGGCGTCGAACGCCCCGTAGGGCGGAGGGGGCGGAAGTTCGGAGTGCGATACGACCGGCGATCCTGGCGGGTCGGGCGGGCCGGACGGAAGGATGTAGAGGCGCTGTACGCCGCCCATCGCATCGGTGAGCGTCAGCGTCGCCGTCCCTTCCGGCTCCGGAAGGCGGAACGAGGCGCCATGAGAAGTGCCGGGACTCTCCCCCTTGAGGGTGAGCGTACCTCCCTGGTTCGTCTTTACCCAGTATCCCCTGCCCGGTCTCAGCACGGCGACGGAAGCATACCCCGTTGCATACTCGAAGAAATTACCCGCGAGGATCCCGGACGGCGTCGCGATCACCGAGTCGAGCGGTACGGGCAGGCTCGGCCCCCCGA
>DATDQD010000043.1:0-16437 GCA_035292425.1 Bacteroidota bacterium | reverse complement strand
GAGGGCGCTCGGCGCGGACGAAGTCATCAATTACAGGACGAAGGATTTCACCGAAGAGGTCCGCACGCTGACCGGCAAACGCGGGGTCGACGTGGTCTTCGAGCATACGGGCGGCGAGGTGTTCGCAAAGTCTGTGACCGTGCTGGGCCGCGGCGGTCGTCTGGTCACCTGCGGCTCCACGACGGACTCTATGGCGAACGTGGATGTTCGGTACATTTATTCCCGCCAGCAGTCGGTCCTGGGTTCGTGGATGGGATGGAAGCACGAACTCGAGCACGTGATGAAGCTTTTCGATGCCCCGAACGGCCGTAAGCTCAACCCCGTGATCGACAGCGTTTTTCCTCTGGCGAAGGCGGCCGACGCGCACCGCCGCATGGAATCGCGGAAGAATTTCGGGAAGATCGTGCTGGAGATTCCGTGAGTCTCCCCATCCGTCGTTATTCGGGCCACCTCGATACTGTGATCGATATATATTTTCTGGTCATTGAAGGAACTGCTCCGGCATGGTGACATTTTCGGACATCGAAGCCGCCGCCGAAGTTCTCCGGCCGGTCGCGCACCGCACCCCCCTCCTCTCGTCGCGCACGTTCAACGCCCTCACCGGCAACGAGGTCTACTTCAAGGCCGAGAACTTCCAACGGATCGGCGCGTTCAAGTTCCGCGGCGCGTATAATAAAATCCATTCGCTCACCGGGGCCGAACGCTCGAGGGGCGTCATCGCCCATTCCTCCGGCAACCACGCCCAGGGGGTCGCGCTCGCGGCGAAGCTCCACGGCCTGAAGGCCGTCGTCGTGATGCCGCATAACTCCGTCGCGATGAAGGTGGAAGCCGCGAAGGGATACGGCGCCGAGGTGATCTACTGCGGGGACTCCACCGACGACCGTGAGAGGGTGACCGCCGAACTGATCGCGAAGCACGGCTATGCCCTCATCCATCCTTACAACGACGAAAAACTGATCGCTGGACAGGGTACGGCGGGGGCCGAGATCTTCCACGACCTCAAGGACCTCGATTATCTCTTCGTGCCGGTGGGCGGCGGCGGGCTTATCGCGGGATGCTCAATCGCCGTGAAGAACATTTACCCGGGGGTGAAGGTGATCGGGGTCGAGACCGAAGGCGCGAACGACGCGTACCAGTCGTTCAGGGCCGGGAAGATCGTGAAGATCCCGAAGGCCGTGACGGTCGCCGACGGGATGCGCACCCTCTCCGTCGGCATGCTGAACTTCGAGATCATGAAGAAGTACGTGGATGACGTTATTACGATTCCGGACGACGCCATCTTCCCGATGATGCGGTTCTTCATGGAGAGGATGAAGATCGTGGTCGAGCCGACGGGCGCCGTGGCTCCCGCCGCGGTGATGGCCAACCAGCTGAATCTGAAGGGAAAAAAGATCGCTGCTCTTGTCAGCGGCGGGAACGTCGATCCGGAGACCCTAAAAAAAGCCCTGGAAACCAACCAAAGATCGTGACCCGACCGACGTCCATCCCGGCAACTGTCTTAATTCATTACCCATCAACTGAAAGGATCGTTCCTTATGTACCTCATCCGCGACATCATGTACTGCAAGCCGGGCCGGGCCCGTGAGATGGTCAACAAGTTCAAGGCCATCTCGAAGCATATGAAGAAGGCGGGGTTCAACCCGATGCGGATCCTCACCGACGTGAGCGCCGAGCGTTACTGGACCGTCGTGGCCGAGATGGAGGTGGAAAACCTCGAGGAGTATGTGGAGGAGTCCCGCAGCACGATGACCGACAAGGAAATGCAGAAGATCATGAAGGGATACCACGAGCTCGTGGTGAGCGGCAGGCGCGAGATTTACATGGTCGAAGGATAAGGGTCTGATTGGCGGGGAGCGGGGACGGGAATGGTTATTCCTCCGCCCACTCCGCCCCCGGTTTTCCGTGCCAGATCCACCCGATGTAGTCCACCAGCGGCGGCGCGCCTCCGAGCTCTTTCAGCCGCGCGTTGATCTGCCCCCGGTGGTACTGGCTGTGCATCGCGACCTGTAAAATCGTATCGCCGAGCGTGGTCTCGCCGGGCGGTCGGCCGATCCTGCGCTCCACCATCTTCGACCATGGGACGGGCATCGGGGGAGCGAGTTTTTCGTCGGTCACCGTTGCGAGAAACGCGAACGCCTCCGGGAACCAGCTCTTGCCCCAGGCCATCATCGGCGGCGCTTCGGTGAATTCGGGGTAGGGCGTTTCGCGCGGCGCGCCCTGCCAGAGGCGGAGGAAGGCGCGCTGCGTGAGATGGAGGTGGTAGAAGAATTTCAGGATTTTTTCGTCGGACGCCGCGGCCGGTTGTGCGAGCACGGCCCTCCACACTGCCGCGTCGGCCCACTCCATGTGGCGGTAAAGCTCCCGAAAGATTTCAATCTGGGTCATTGTTCCCCTTCCACCGTCAACCGAACCTCGACGGGGATTCCCTCCCGCGAGGGACCCGGTCGTTTCTACGCCGTCTTCAACGCCTGTTTGAAATCTTCAATAAGGTCGTCCACCCCCTCAACTCCCGCCGATATCCTGATCATCCCCGGCGTCACTCCGTGCCGGGCCAGTTCCTCGGCGCTCATGTTGATATGCGACGAGTAGACCGGAATGCTCACGAGCGTCTCCACCCCTCCGAGCGACATCGCGTTCACCGCCACGCGGAGGTTGTCGCACACCTTCACCGCCGCCTTCACGCCTCCGCGCACCTCGACCGTCACCATCGCGCCGAAACCTGACATCTGTTTTTTCGCGAGCGTGTGCTGCGGATGCGACGGCAGGCCGGGATAGAGAACGCGCGAAATCTTCGGGTGTTTCTCCAGGGCGCGGGCGAGCTTCATCGCGTTTTCACATTGTTTCCCGACCCTCAGTTCGAACGTCTTCAGACTTCTCTCGAGCAAAAATGAGGCGAACGGGTCGGCGCATCCGCCGAAATGTTTCGCCAGGTCCCTCGCCTTTTTAATGATCGCCGCGCCGCCCGTCAGCACGCCGCCCACAAGGTCGGCGTGTCCACCGAGATACTTGGTCGAACTCTCGACCATGACGTCCACGCCGTATCCGAACGGGTCCTGGTTCAGAATCGTGGCGAACGTGTTGTCGATTAAAATTATGATCGGATGCTTGAATTCCTTTTCCATCCTCCGGACATCGCCGACCAGCCGCCTGATGTCGACCAGCCCGAGCGTGGGGTTGGTGGGGGTTTCAAGATAGACCAGCCGCGTGCGGGGCGTGATAAGATAGAGCAGGTCGTCAAGCGATGCCGGGTCGACGTACCGCACACCGATACCGTAGTCGGGGAGGGTGTCGCGGAAGAAGCGGTACGTTCCGCCATACAGGGCGGGGGTGCTCACGATCTCGTCACCCTGCCTGCAATAAGAAAGCACGGCGGTGGTGATCGCCGCCATGCCTGACGAGAAGAGCAGCGCGCTCCCGCAGCCGTACATCGTCGCGATCTTCCTCTCCACTTCGTGGGTGGTGGGATTATGGTACCGCGTGTAGACATAGACGCCCGGATCCCCCTTCGCGAACCTCACCGCGTCGTTCGAACTTTCGAACCGGTAGGTGCTCGTCTGGTAGATGGGCGTGACGACCGGCCCCTTGAAGGCGAACAGATTGTCGCCGTGGACGGCCCTGGTGGAGAGGGAGAGTTTTTTCGGAGTCGATTTTTTCATGGGTTGTACCGTGAGTTGAAGAGCCAGAGTGGTTGTGCCGGGTTACGATCGCCCCGCCGGAGGTTCATCCGCCAACAGGCGACCGGGCTGCCGTGGGCCGGTTCAGCGGGCGCAGGTCAGCGCCCTACCGCCGTCGATGCTGATGGTCGCGCCGGTGGTCCAGCCCGACCTCCCGGAGGCCAGGAAGAGGATAAGTTCGGCCACCTCTTCCGGCTGTCCGACACGTCCCATCGGATGGGTCGTCCTGCTGTGTGCCAGGAACGTCTTATACTGTTCCTCGTCGAACCCGCCGGCGCGGTGGAGGTTGGTCACGACGACCCCCGGGTTCACCGCGTTCACCCGCACGCCCTTCGGCGCAAGTTCGAGCGCGATGCACCGCGTGAACTGGTCCACCCCCGCCTTGCTCACGCAGTACGCCAGCACCCCGGGGAACGCCCGCGTCCCCGTTACGCTCGAGACGTTCACGATGCTCCCCTTGCTTTCAATGATGGCGGGGAGGGCGAGCTGGGTCAGCCGGAAGAGCGACCGTAAATTGATGTCGAACATCGTGTCCCAGTGCTCCGCGGTCGTGTTCTCGATGGTGCCCGATCCGATGATTCCCGCCGCGTTCACGAGCACGTCGATACGGCCGAACTTTTCGATCGTCGCCGCCACGAGCGCGGCCCTGTCGTTCTCTTCGGTGAGGTCGGCGCCGACGATGAGTTTCCGGTCGGACGGTATCGATTTCGCCGCCGTTTCGATCTCTTTCGCGCGCCTCGCCGCCATCGAGACCATTGCCCCGCGTTCGGCCGCCATCAGCGCTGTTGCCCGCCCGATGCCGCTCGACGCCCCGGTGACGAGTACGACCTTCCCTTCGAACCCGTTCATACCGATGAAACGGGTTTTCTCTTGGTGGCCAGGATTTTTTTCACGCGCCCGAAGACGGCGTCGAACATCGCGTGGGTGAGCTTCCCGGTAAAGGTGTTCTGCTGGCTGGGGTGGTACGACGCGATCAGCACCTGCCGGTAGTTCAGCTGGATTTCCGCGCCGTGCCTGAATTCCGGTCTTTTCGACAGCGTCGTCATGTGCAGCTCCCGGTAGGCGTCGAAGACGGTGTCGAAGGCCACTTTGCCGAGCGCGACGATGATCCTGATGTTGAATAAAATCCTCAGCTCGTCGAGGAAGAAGGGACTGCAGTTGTGCAGTTCGCCTGAAGTGGGTTTGTTGGCCGGGGGCGCGCACCGGAGGGCTGCGGTGATGTAGCAGTCCTTCAGTTTCATCCCGTCGTCGCGGGACAGCGACAGCAGCCTCGACGAGAAGCCGAACTTGTGCAGAGTCAGGTAGAGCCAGTTGCCGCTCGAATCGCCGGTGAACATCCTGCCGGTGCGGTTCGCCCCGTGCGCCCCGGGGGCGAGCCCGACGATGAGCACCCTCGCGTCGGGATCTCCGAAGCCGGGGACCGGTTTACCCCAGTACTCCCAGTCGGAGTAGCGCGCGGTCTTCGTCCGGGCCACTTTTTCCCGCCATTTCACGAGCCTGGGACATTTCGCGCATTGGACGATCTCGGACTGGAGGAGGTCCAGCTGTGGTCGGTGGGATTTCATCCCGGACCGTATGCCGGCAGGGCGTTAATAACGCGGGACTTTCGGGTCGATCGTTATCGACCAGGCGTCGATTCCCCCGATGAGGTTTTTAACGTTTCTGAATCCTTTTTCGTAGAGAAATTCCACGGCGCGCTGGCTTCTGCCGCCGGTATGGCAATGCACGACGATCTCCCGCTCCGTGTCGAGCTCGGTGAAGCGTTTCGGCAATTCGCGGAGGGGGATTAGTTTTCCGTCGAGGTTCGCGGCTTCGAACTCGTCCGGTTCCCTGACGTCGACCAGCAGAACCTTTTCGCCGGCCTCGATCTTCCTCTTGAGCTCCTGGACGGTGATCTGGAGGGAACCGAGGTCGTACGTCCGTTCGATCGGAGGATCCTTTAAAAACCCCAGGTTGAACTGCCGGACTTTCTGGAAGCGCGGCGGCTGGACCGGGAGGTCGGCCATCACGAGATCGACGAACTCGGCTTTCGACTTCGCCCGCAGGGAGGGATTGAACCGCCGCTCGAACCCGATGGTGGAGCTCGGCTTGGGACTCATCGCCTTCCCGCACGAGGACCCGGCGAAATGGGTCGGGTAGATCTCCACCGAGTCGTCGAACTTCAGCAGCTTGTTCCAGATGCTGTCGTAGAGTTTTTCGGCGCTGCCGTCCAGGTCGGGCCTGCCGGTGTCGCCCACGAAGAGCGTGTCGCCGGTCAGGACGAGCCACGGCTCGGTTCCCCTGGTGGTGTCGGTGACGGCGATGCTGACGCTGTCGGAGGTGTGCCCCGGCGTGTGGAGGATATTGAACCGAATGTTGCCGAGCGCGATCGTGTCGCCGTCCTTCACCCGCTCCACGGGGAAGGCGGTCTGCGCCGACTCGTGGTAGTGCACGCGGGCGCCGGTGGCGTCGGCGAGTTTTTTCGCCCCGGAGATATGGTCCGCCTGCGCGTGGGTTTCAAAAATGTGGGTGAGCTTCATCCGGTGGTCCGACGCGTACCGGACATACGGTGCGACATCGTACTGCGGATCCACGACCGCGCAAACCCCGGCCCGGGTACACCCCACCAGGTAGGAGAGACAGCCTCCCTCTTCGTGCCTGAACTGCTGAAATATCATTGATCCCTTATGGCGCCCTGCGGGTCAGGCGTTGCATCGCCCTCTCAAGCGCGGTCTGGATGACCTCTTCCTTCGATTCCCCATCCAGCCTGACGATCGTGGCCCCCGGGTCGACGTTGTCGATGTGACAGTAATACTTGTTGCCGATCTTGTAGGACGTGATGTTGACCGTGAGTCCTGAAATTTCCCGGGTGTTGACGCTGAAATCCTCGGCTTTCAACATTGCTGAGATCCTTTCTCTGATGGGTGAATTGAAGTGATTCCCATATATGATGAAGAACGGACGAATCCCGGTTTGAATTAATAAAATCCGTCTATAAGATGCAACGGTTTTTCAAAATTCCGGCCGGTTTTTGGCGGTTTTTTATCACAGGGCCTCGCAGCTTTCGATAAATTGCGTATATTTTACGGATCATGCGACGGATTGTTCCCATACTGCTCCTCCTGGCCCTCCCGCTCTCCCTGGACGCCCAGACCAACCCGTCGGACATACGGTTGCGGCTGGCCCAGAGCTACGAGAAATCGGGCGATTTCGAATCCGCCCTCAGGGTATACCACGAACTTTTCGCCTCCGACTCCGGCAACTTTTCGCTCATCGAGTCGCTGAAGCGCTGCCACCTCAAGCTGAAACAACACGACGAGGTGATCGCCCTGATCGATCACAGCCTCAGGCTCCACCCCCGGGACATCGGTGCTCTCTCCCAGCTCGGCAACGTTTGGTTTTTGAAGGGGGATGAGAGCAGGGCGCTCGACGCCTGGCAGCGCGCCGTCGCCGTCGACCCGAACGACGAGACCGCCTACCGCGTGGTGGGGAGCTCCATGGTCCAGGTGCGCCAGTTCGAACGCGCGGCGGAAACATACCGCGCGGCCAGGAAGAACCTCGGGAAGCCGACGGCCTTCGCGTCAGACATCGCTTACCTCTACGGCGTCATGCAGAAGTTCCGCGAATCGACGGAGGAATACATCGTGTTGCTCCGGGAGACCCCTTCACAGCTTGCGTATATTCAATCCCGCATCGCGTCGTTCACCGGGAACGAGGCAGGGTTGAAGGAGGCCGGGCTCGCCGTCGGGAAGGCGGTGAAATCCGACCAGAAGAACATCGAGCTGCGGAGGCTGCTCGCCTGGCTTTCGATGGAAGCGAAGGACTACGACGACGCGTTCGAAACATACCGGCAGATCGACGCGCTCACATCATCGGGCGGGAAGGAGCTTTTCATCTTCGCCGAACGGGCGCTCAATGAAAAGAGTTATACCGCGGCGTCGCGCGCGTACTCGGAGGTGATCGACCGGAACCCGAGCTTCCGCGATCTGCCCCGCGCGCGGTACGGCCTGGCGCGTTCCCTGGAGGAACTCGGCGTCCCTGCGCAACCGGGAGACACCTCGATCGCGGCCCGGTACTCCCGCGCCACCGGGATGTACGCCAGGATCGTCTTCGATCACCCCCACACCGACATCGCCGCCCGGGCCCTGCTTCGCCTCGCGCTGATAAAACGAGAGAGGCTCTCCGACCCGGAAGGGGCCCGAGACTACCTCGAGAAAATCTCCAGGGAGTATAAAATATTCCTCCCGACGGCCGTCGAGGCGAAACTGGCGCTCGGCGAGGTGTACATCGAACTGGATGACCTGGACA
Organism: Bacteroidota bacterium; assembly: GCA_035292425.1. Taxonomy (GTDB): domain Bacteria; phylum Bacteroidota; class Ignavibacteria; order UBA10030; family SZUA-254; genus SZUA-254. The sequence goes on along the minus strand of DATDQD010000043.1, from coordinate 8,476 downwards.
GGGCCGCCTCGACGCTCTCGGAAGTCGCCGGGCCTCCGCCCTTCGGCGGGGCCGACAGGGAGAAGGCCGCGCTCCGCCTGGCCGAACTTCGTTTCTACACGGAGGATTACCAGGGGGCGCTGACGATACTGTCCGATCTGATGAAAAACGCCGTCTCCGACGCCGCGAACGACGCGATCCCGCTGCAGATGCTTATCTCCGAGTACCGTAAGGAGGATGCCGCCGGCCTGGAAATATACGCCTCCGCACGCCTCCTGCGGGCCCAGCGCCGGTACGCCGATGCGCTCGGCATCCTCGACGATGCGCTGAAGGCCGACACCTCCGGCGCTCTCAGGGACAGGTACGCCTTCATGAAGGGGGAGATTCTCTCCGGCATGAAACGGTCCGACGAGGCCATCGGCGCTTTTTCGCTCATCATCGACAGGCTTCCCGAGAGCCTGCTGCGCGACCGCGCGATGTTCGCCGTCGCCGGACTCTGCGAAACCGCGAAGGCCGACCGGCTCCTCGCGATCGGGATGTACGAGCGGCTGCTCGAAAAATATCCGAATTCGATCCACGCCAACGCCGCCCGCAAAAGGATCCGGGAGCTGAGGGGAGACAGCATATGATGTCCGCCCGTCGCCGCGGCGCCGCCTTTGCGTTCCTCATCGCCGCCGCCTCGATTCTGTCGCCGCCCGCGTCCCTGGCGCAGAAGCTCCTGATCCCGATGGACCTGAAACAGGCGAACCATCTCAAGGCCTACGGCATCGCGTACTGGGCGCTCACCAGGGGAATCGAGGTGGACTGGCTGCTCAACTACCGGTCGGGGTCCTTCATGATCGACGGGCTCGACAACGTGAGCGCCGAATGCCGCGTCCGCGGTGTGACGTACGAACAGCTCCCGGGGGCCGAGGCCCTGGCCATCTACGCCGGGATCCAGGCGGAGGACAATAACATGGACGTGATCCGGCTGGAGAAGGCCCCGAAGATCGCCGTCTACGTCCCCCCCAACTTCCTGCCGTGGGACGACGCCGTGACGCTCGCGATGGAGTACGCGGAGATCCCGTACGCCAGGGTTTGGGACGACGAGGTCCTGCGCGACTCCCTTTCGCACTACGACTGGCTCCATCTCCACCACGAGGATTTCACCGGCCAGTACGGAAAGTTCTACGCCAGTTTCGCGACGCAACCCTGGTACGTCGAGCAGCAGGTGATGTACGAGAAGAAGGCGAAGGAGAACGGGTTCCGGAAGGTCTCGCAGATGAAGGGCGCCGTGGCGCGGAAGATAAAGGAGTACGTCGGCGCCGGGGGGTTCCTCTTCGCGATGTGCTCCGCGACGGACACGTACGACATCGCGCTCGCCGCGGAGAACGTGGACATCTGCGAGGCGATGTACGACGGGGACCCCCCGGATCCGCATTTCCAGAAGAAACTCGACTACTCGAACTGCCTCGCGTTCACCGGTTTCACGCTGGAGGCCAACCCCCTCCGGTACGAATACTCAGACATCGATTTTCCGCCGAGTGACTTGTTACAGTTAGTCAACCCGGAAACCGACTACTTCACGCTGTTCGAGTTTTCGGCGAAGTACGACCCGGTCCCCACCATGCTCACCCAGGACCACGCGAGCATCATCCGCGGGTTCCTGGGCCAGACGACGAATTTCAAGAAACGGCTCGTCAGGCAGACGGTGACGGTGCTGGCCGAGAAGGAGGGCACCGAGGAGGTCCGGTACATCCACGGCAATTTCGGCCGGGGGACTTTCACCTTCTACGGCGGGCACGACCCCGAGGATTACCAGCACCAGGTCGGCGATCCGCCCACCGACCTGTCGCTCCATAAAAATTCGCCGGGCTACCGGCTCATCCTCAACAACATCCTTTTCCCCGCCGCGAAAAAGAAGCAGCAAAAAACCTGAATGCGCATCGCCATCATTTCCGACATCCATTCCAACCTCGAGGCCCTGAACCGCGCCCTGAAGGAGATCGAACGGGAGAAGGTCGACGAGATCATCTGCCTTGGGGATATCGTCGGCTACGGCGCGAACCCGAACGAATGCGTCGACATCGTGAAGGAACTCAGCCCCCACGTCCTCCTCGGCAACCACGACGAGGCGGCCATCGACCTTTCGAAGACGGAGTTTTTCAACCCCTTCGCGCGGATCGCGGCCGAGTGGACCGGCGACACGCTGACGGAGGAGAACAAGGACTACATCGCCGGGCTCCCGCTCATCCTCGAAAGGAACGGCATCTTTTTGGTGCATGCCTCCCCCGTCCACCCGCAGGAATGGAACTACATCCTCACGCCCTCCGACGCCGCGGAAAACTTCCCCGCGATGCCTTCCGAGGTGTGTTTCATCGGGCACAGCCACGTACCGGAAGTCTTCGGCGAGGACCTCTGGACGCGGAACGTCGTGAAGGGGGAAAAGTTCATCGTCAACGTGGGGAGCATCGGACAGCCGCGGGACGGCAACCCGAAACTCAGTTTCGGGATCTTCGACACGGAACTCTGGAGCTACCGCAACCTCCGTCTCGATTACGACATCGAGCTCGCGGCGTTCAAGATTAAAAAAGCGGGCCTTCCGAAAAACCTCGCCGACCGGCTCTTCGTCGGCAAGTAGTCACCCCCCATACCTCCGTCATTTCTGCGTCCGGGTCACTGCTTCCTCAGCTCTTCCAGCTTCTTTTCCACCAGCCGCTTCTCCTCCGCCGAAAGGTTTCCGTCGGCCAGCGCCGCGTAGGCGTCGTACGCCTCCTCCCTGAGGTTCATCTTTTCGAGGGCGTCGGCGACGCGCAGGCGCGCGTCGGTCCGCTCCGCCAGGGCCGGCTCGACACGGAAGATCTCCCTCGACCGGAGGATGCAGGTGCCGAAAAAACCGTTATCGTGGAGGACCCTCGTGCCGCCGAGCCGCAGGGCGTTCACCTCTCCGGGCGCCGCGGGACCCGGGGCCGCGCCGTTCCTGTTGCCTGCCCTTGTCGTCGTGGTCTTCGCGACGCCGGGATTTCCCAGTTTCGGGTCGGGCTTCGGGACCGAGCGGACATCCTCCATCGCGAGCTTCAGGAGAAGGTCGAATCGGGTGATATTGCGCAGGTCGGCGATGTCCACGATCACCATCGCGGGCAGTTCCAGCTTCTTCCCGCCGGCCTCGAGCGTCGAGGACGCTCCGGGGCCGAGCCGCATCGAGTCTTCCGGCTTCAGGACGTCGCCCGGGGCGACTTTCACCCATTCTTCCGACGCGCCGTGCCGCACCGCCACGTCGCCGCGCGTCGTGAGGACGCGGATGAGCGCTCCCGCGGAGGGGGCGGCGGAAAGCGACGCACGTCCGGTCGTCGGGACGCCCGGCACAGCCGCCGATGGCGCGAGGATGAATGTCAGCGTCAGGATGATCGCGATCGTTTTCATGGCGTTGTTCTCCTTAGAAATCGGTTTCCTGGTCGACGATGCGCACCCAACCGCGCATCAGTCCGAGCCCCACTTCCACGTTGTCGTAATACTGGTTCGCCCCGTCCTCCCACGCGCTGGCGAACCCCTTCCGCGTGAGTGTGGTTTCCAGCGGCACCCACAGCGTCGCGCTCCCGTCCGGCTTCCCCCGGACGATGTACCGCTTCGGGTTGTCCGTCAGCAGGCCCGCCCCTTCGGGCGGGATGCCGGTGTCGAACATTAAATAAATGTGCGCAGAGTCCGGGCGGTCCGGCGGCACGACGTCGACGAACGCCGTGCGGATGCCGACGCTCGAGAGCATCGAACAGAAGAGGACGGTCAGGTCGTCGCAGTCACCCCCCTTGAGCGCGAGCGTCTCGGAGGGATACTGCACGTGATCCTGGCTTTTCCACGGATCGTTGACGTAGAGCAGGCGGCCCGTGAGCGCGTCGAAGAGGGCTTTCGCGCGGCGGAAATTGCGGAGACCGGCGTCCGCGGAGTCGAGCGCGGGGCCTTCGGCCCCCAGGACCGAACGCGTCGTGGAGAGGATCTCCGGGTCTTCCGGGGTGATGAAATACCTCAGGAGCGTCACGTCGCCGTTCCAGTCGTTCCTCCCCCGCACCAGCACCTTCGCAGGGTAGCTGTCTTCGCTCTCGCCCGTCCTCACCGCCGACACCGACACCTCCCCCTCGCTGACGGTCATCGATCGTATCCCCTGCACCGCGGAGTTGAGCACCGCGAAAAAGGGGACCTCGGTGGTTTCGCCAGCCGGGATCACCTGCGGCCTGCTTTCGGTGGGAGCGTCCATAAACGGCCCGACGTGGAAGCTTACGGTGGCTTCGATCGGGGAGTCGGTCACGTTCCGCACACGGGCCCTCCCCACCGGCCGGAATGCGTACACCGCCGACGACGATGGGTAGATGTCGCTCAGGATTTCCACGTACTCTATTTTCGCGATCGGGTCGCGCGTCCTTCCGAGGTTCACCGAAACGTCGAACGAGACCCGGTCGCCGGTGAACGCGTTGTACTCGATCCCCTCGATCCCGGATTGCTGGAACCCCGAGAGGTCGGCGCTGCCGCCCCGGTCGGCCTGGTCGGTGAAAAAGAGGAACCCGAGTCCCAGCCTCACGTTTCCCACCGGTGAGGAGACCCCCGCCCCGATGGCCTCCGCCCGGAACCCGTCCTCGCCGTTGATATACGCTCCGGCGCTCACTTTCAGGAAGTCCGCGGCCGCCCATTCCGCGCCCGCCCTGAACTGCCTGTCGAAGCCGGCGTCCGCCGAGATGAGGATATTTTGAAGCCCGGTGTACGACGCGCCCGCCCGCACGGTCTTGGGAAGCCTGAGCTCGGGGACATTCGCTTCCGCCGGCAGGGACGATTCTGTGATCCTGAAGAGGTTTTTCGCGACGGCGCCTATTCTCCAGCCGGTGCCGGGATCCCACATCGCGCCCCAGTCCACCGACCAGCTGTTCCCCGTGTACTGCACGGGCGACGCGGAGATGATGTTGTTCGTGTCGATGCCGTACTCCGTGTCGGTGACTTTCTCCTCCAGGAAGTGCGCGGCGAATCCGAGTGAAAACCGGTCGGCGGCGCGGAAGGCGTAGCCGAGAGCGAACTGCTCCGCGTACGAAATCTCCTTGTCAAACTGCGTTATGATCGACGCGCCTGAATCCTCTACGGTGAACGTCGAAGGAACGATGAATTCCAGGCTGATGCCTGGCGAAAACCTCACCGCGGCGGAATGGTCGGGGAGGAAGCGTTTGCCGACGGCGGCGTGGTGGAAGGTGAAGTTTTGAGCGCCCTGGCGGAACTGTAAAAAGTTCGCCGCCGAGAGTTCCCAGTCGAGCACGTGCGTCAGCCCGGCGGGATTCCAGTCGAGCACGCCCAGGTCCGAAACCGCGCCGGTGAAGGCGCCGAGGGATGTTCCCCTCGCCGAAGAGAAATGCTGAGCGGGGCCCGGCGACGGAAGGAGCAGGGCCGCCAGCGATGCGGTCAGCAGGCGCGCGATCAGGGACTTCACGCTGTGCCCCTCAGCGGCTCACCTGGACCGCGATGCTGTGCGACGTGAGCGCCTGGACGAGCACGTCGTCCGGGTATCCGTCGATGCGGGCGATTTTTGCGGCGCCCGAGAAGAATGTGAAGATGAAACGGTTCCGGTCGTGCGGGAGGAGCGCGAGGATCCTGGGCGGGATGACGATCCCTCCCCTGTTCGGCCCCAGGCGCAGGTGCAGGATCGGCCGCGCGTCCACCCGCAGGTCCCCCGCCTGACTGATCACGAGTTGCACCGTCGCCCCTCCTCCCGTCCACCGGATCCGCAGGCCTTCGTCCAGGGGGATTGCGGTGGAGGGTGTAAGGTTCTGGACGACGATCGCGGGCGGCGCGACGATGTCGGCCGTGAACGGCGAGACCGCCTCGTTCCCGGTGCCGGTCCAGCGGTAGAGCTCTCCGCCGGCATACCGGAACCCGTCCGGCCACCTGTTATAGAGGACATACTGGGGCCCGAGCAGCGTATCGATACTCATGAACCTGACACGCTTGTCGACTTCCAGGAGAGGTGTCCCGTTCAGGTCTACCGAACCAACGTCGATCGTGTGGTAGGTGATCCGGTTCATGGAGAGATGGACGGGAGAACTCCGGTCGAGGAAGATCGCCCTGCTCACGTTCGCCTCGGCGCTGAAAAGCGGTCCGTCGTACCGGGCCCCGGCCACCAGGATATGTCCCGAAATTTTCTCCGGGGGGAGCGGGACGATACCCGCCGAGTCCTCGTCGCCAAGCTCCATGCCCGGCATCGGCGTCGGCGGCGGCGAGACGATTTCGATGGTACCGGACAACCCGTCGTCGATCAGCTCGACCGGGCCCTGCTCCTTACAGCCCGACGCCGCCAGTGCGGCGGCGGCGAGGAGGAGCGCTGTCTTTATCATTGTTTTCATGGCACGGTGACCTTTTCCAATGTACTCACTTCACGAGCATTTCTCAAAGGAACCGGGCCCCCGCGGCAATCCCCTTCTCTATTCCAACGCGTCCACACAGCGCGCGGGGGCCCGAATCCATCAGATTCAGAATACCCTGTACGGCACGCCCCACCAGCTCACGGAATAGGGCTCGGTGTCGTCGAAGACCGTTCCGTGGGTCATGGCGTCGACCGCGGCGTGGAAGAATCCACGGACCGGGTGTACGGTCCACATTCTTTCGTAGACCCGCGTGAACGTCCCGTCGTCGTTGGCCTGCTCGGAAACGATGTGCATCCGCGCGCGGCGTTTATGGAACACGTCGCTACCGAAACGGAGCACCACAAGGTCGGTGTCGGCGGAGGCCGACAGCACCGTCACCCTCATGGAGAGCTGCTGGTCCACGAGGAGTTCCGGAACGGGGGGACGGTCCGGGTGGAGCGAATCCATCATGCCTCCGTCCATCAGGCGCGCCCAGCGGTACCGGAGCATGTGCTCGAGCGGGTCGGTGACCACGATCGTGTCGCCGTTCGGCAGGAACACTTCGATTTTCTGTATTGCAATATTGTTATTCGGTTCGACGGTCCCGCCGGCCACGAGCGACGTCGCCACGGGGATCCAGTTCCTCCAGAAATGCTCGGCATCGCGGTTCACGCGCCGAAAGATGACCCGCTTCACGGAGCGGTCGTGGAATTGCTTCTCGACGGTGACCGTGTCGCCGTCGCCCTCGATGCCGCGGATTTTGAAGACGCCGTAGATGTCCTTGGTGACTTTCGCCACGGCGATCGAATCGCCCGGCTCGTACTCGAGTTCGACGTTCCTGGTGATGCTCCGGATGATCCTGCCGAACCTCAGCGGCGTGATGTCCGCGGCGATCTTCCCGACCAGTCCGTATTCGGCCGGCTGGAGTTCGCCGTCGTCCATCGTTACGTCGGTGTTGGACGAGAATTCGTCGGCCAGCGCATAGTATTGAATCGCGCTCTGCTCATTGGTGACCCCCGCCGGCGGCTGGTTCAGCGGATCGACGATCGCGTCATCTTTCGAACAACCGGCCAGGAACAGTGATCCGGCCAGCATCGTCGCAAGGAGAACATGGATGGATTTCATGAAATTACCCCTTTCTGAATTGTGATTATTGAACATAACATACATTCTTTGCATCAGGATACTACAACCCCTGTGCCAGAGATCAAATCCGTTGAAATCGGCACGGAACTGGTGAAAATGGAATTCGGAAATGCCGGAGAAGTGCGGGAAAACCGGAGAGAAGCGCGGGAAGAGGGGAATTCAGGCGTATCGGGCGGGGATGATTCCCGGAAGGTCAGCCCTGCTTCCCTCTCTCCCCGTGCGCCCACCTGATGATGGATTCCAGTGAGTGGTGGTATTTCCGCGGGAGGTTCTTGAATTTCGGCTTTGACCGTTCGAGCACTGTGTCCAGCGGGGACGATGCGTCCACGAACTCGCGCGCGTTCTCCAGGTATTCAGAAAGCTTCTTCGAGACCTTTTCCCGGACGCCCCCGTCCGCCGTCCCCGCGATCACCGCGGCAGTCTTCTGAAGATCAAAGCCTTCCCTGACGAACGTCTCGAAACAGTACCCGCGGAAGTACTCGGCCACCGTTCCCCTGTTGAAACCGCCGATCTCGTCGGCGGTTTCGGAGATCGCGCTCCTCGAGAAACCCTTCTCGCGGAGCGATCCGACGACCAGTTCCTCGATGTCCCCCTGCGATTGCATGGTCTCCGCGATTTCGTCCGGCAGGTCCTGCAGCCGCAGCATCGGTCTTCCGTCCGCTTTTGCCAGGAGCACGCCGCGGGTGATGACGCTCTGGAGTTCCCTCACGTTCCCCTTCCAGGGGTGCGCTCCGAGGGCTTTCATGACGCTCTCGCTGGCGGCGAAACCGGGCTCCTGCTCTTCCAGGAACTTCCTCCCCAGCACGGCGATGTCTCCGGGGCGTTCCCGCAGCGGCGGAGTCTCGACCGCGAGGACGTTCAGCCTGTAGAAGAGGTCCGCGCGGAACGTTTTTTCGGCCACGGCCGTTTTCAGGTCGCGGTTGGTGGCCGTGATGACCCTCGCGTCCGATTTCAGCATATCCGTCCCGCCCACCCTTTCGTACGTCCCGTCCTGCAGGACC
>DATDQD010000042.1:0-4183 GCA_035292425.1 Bacteroidota bacterium | reverse complement strand
AGAGCGTCAACACCTACAAGGGGGTGGAACGGATCATCCGGTTCGCGTTCGAGTACGCGAAGAAACACGGCCACACCAAGGTCACGATGAGCGACAAGAACAACGCCCTCCGGTACGAGGGGGACCTCTGGGTGCGCGTGTTCAAAGAGGTGGGCGCGGACTATCCCGGCATCGAGCAGGAGCACTGGTTCATCGACGCGCTGGCGATGCAGATGATCAAGAAACCGGAGCAGTTCCAGGTGATCGTGACCAACAACATGTTCGGCGACATCGTCACCGACATCGGCGCGCAGCTGCAGGGGGGGCTCGGGATGGCGGCGTCTGCGAACATCAACCCCGGCGGGATCTGCATGTTCGAACCGGTCCACGGCTCCGCGCCGAAATACGCGGGGAAAAACGTGGCCAACCCGTTCGGGGCGATCCTCACCGCGGGGCTCATGCTGGAGCACCTGGGATACGCGAAGGAGGGGGCCGTCATCGAGAATGCGGTGAAGCAGGCGGTGCGGGATGATAAAACGACGCAGGATCTGGGCGGGAAGCTCGGCACGAAGGAAACCGGCGACGCCGTGTGCGCGATTATTGAAGGAGAACGATCATGGGCATGACCATCACCGAAAAAATATTCGCGGCGCATTCCGGGCGGGAGTCCGTCCGGGCGGGGGAACTCGTGTATGCGAAGGTCGACCTCGTGATGGGGACGGACGTGACCGTCCCGCTCGCGGTGGACGTTTTCAATAAAATCGGCGCCGGGAAGGTGTTCGACAGGGAGAAGATCGCCCTGGTGAACGACCACTTCGTCCCGGCGAAAGACATCCAGGCGGCGGGACTCTCGAAGACGATGAGGGAGTTCGCCGTGAAATACGACATCAAGTCGTTCTTCGAGGTGGGCCGGTCGGGGATCTGCCATTGTATCGTCCCGGACAGCGGGCTGGTCGTCCCCGGCGACCTGATCATCGGAGCGGACTCGCACACCTGCACCTACGGCGCGCTCGGCGCCTTCGCCACCGGCGTCGGGAGCACGGACATGGCCGCATCGTGGGCCCTCGGCGAGAACTGGTTCAAGGTCCCGCCGTCGATCAAGGTGATCTATACCGGGAAGCTCCCGCCGATGGTGGGGGGAAAGGACCTGATACTCTACACGATCGGCATGCTCGGCGTGGATGGCGCCCTCTACGCCTGCCTGGAATTTACCGGTCCCATCGTGGACGGTTTGACGCTCGCCGACCGCTTCACGCTCTGCAACATGGCGATCGAGGCGGGCGCGAAGTCGGGGATCATCGGGGCCGACGACAAGGCGATCCGGTATGTCATGGAAAAGGCCGGCCGGCCGGGGACCGTTTACCGGTCGGACCCCGACGCCCGGTATGACCGGATCGTCGAAATCGACGTCACCGATATCGAACCGCAGATCTCCCATCCCTACCTCCCGAGCAACGTGAAGCCGATTTCCCGGACGGAGAAAATCCACGTCGACCAGGTCGTGATCGGATCGTGCACAAACGGCAGGATCGAGGATTTCCGCGCGGCCGCAGAAGTGCTCAAGGGGAAGGTCGCCGCTCCCCACGTCCGGCTCATCGTCATACCGGCCACGCAGGAAATCTTCCTCCAGATGATCAGGGAGGGGATCCTGGAGATCTTCATCGGGGCCGGCGGGACCATCAGTCCGCCCACCTGCGGTCCCTGCATCGGCGGTCACATGGGGATCCTCGCGGAGAACGAGGTGGGGCTCTACACGACGAACAGGAATTTCAAAGGGCGCAACGGCCATCACACGAGCAAAGTCTACCTGAGCAGCCCGCTCGTCGCGGCGGCCTCGGCCATCACCGGAGTGATCACGGACCCCCGTTCGAGCTACTGACCGCGTCCCGCATAAGTTCCGGCCGTTAAACCAGTTCCGGGCGAAGCAAGATTTTCCTTGACAAACGGGGGATTTGAAGGTATATTTAGTTTACGTGCTAACTAATTGAGCACGAACCATTCTCCAACCGCAGCGCCGGTGAATCAACCGGTCCTGCGCCGTTCTTCGAGGCCCTGACCTCCGGCTTCTCTTTCCACAGGGCCATTTCCGACAAACATACGAAACGTCATGACCACCCTCGAGAAGAGTGTGGGTTTCCTGCTCAACCGCGCGGCGCGTTCCATGAAGCGCGGCCTGGAAGCCCGTCTTGCGGAATACGGAATCACGGCGACGCAGTACGTCGTCCTCGCGCTCCTGTCCCGGAAGGACGGCCTTTCCCAGACACAGCTGGGCAACAGGCTCTCCTTCGACAATCCCACCGTCACCGGCGTGATCGACCGGATGGAACGCGACGGCCTCGTGGAACGGCGGCGCACCCCCGATGACCGCCGGGTCATCAACCTCTTCCTCTCGGACAAGGCAAGGACGATCCTCACCGACATCAATACCATCGCGGAAGAAGTGAACACGCGGGCGCTGGAACCCTACGGCAGCAAGGAAAAAGCCGCCCTCATCAGCATGTTGACCACGATCTGGAAGAACATGAATGTCGACTCACGGGCGTAAGGAACTCTACCGGGTGCCGGCTCCGGCCGGACCCGAACGCGACAGGGGAAGGAAGGACGATTCCAACAAAATCGTGTTCCTTTCCGGGACAAGGACGCCCTTCGGCGCGGTCGGCGGGGCGTTCAGGGACATGGCCGGCATGGACCTCGCCGTTCATTCAGCCAAAGCCGCCATCGACCAGGCGGGGCTCTCCGACCGCCGCGACCTCATCGACACCGTCATTATGGGAAATGCCATGCACACGAGCATCGACTCCCATTACGGGGCGAGGCACGTCGCGCTCAAGTCGGGGCTGTCGTATTATTCCACTGCACTCACCGTGAACCGCATCTGCTGGTCGGGAGCGGAGGCGATCGTCCTCGGCGCAAAGGAACTCCTGGCGGGCGAGGCGAATGTCGTCCTGGCGGGCGGCTACGAGAGCACCTCGCAGTCGCCGATGGTGGTCTACGGTGCCGCGTGGGGTTTCCCCTACATGGCCGGCCCGAGGGCAATGTTCGTCTTCCGCGACGGGCTGAACGACACTTTTATCAATACCGACATGATGGGGACCGCGGAAAACCTGGCGCGGTACTACGGCATCACGCGCGCCGAGGCGGACGAATTCGCGCTCTCCTCGCAGATGAAAGCCGCAGACGCCCGCACACGCTGCCGCCTCTCCGCGGAAATCACCCCGGTGAAAATTCCCGGCAAGCGCTCCGACGTAATCGTCCAAGACGACGAGAACCCCAAACCGGAAACGACGCTCCAGACCCTCTCGCGTCTCCAGGCGGTCAAGCCGGGCGGGGTCCACACCGCGGGAAATTCCTCGGGGATCGTGGACGGCGCCGCCGCGGTGATCATGACGACGGCCGCAAGGGCGAAGGAACTCGGGATCAAACCGATCGGCGAGCTCCTCTCCTGGGGAGTGGCGGGCGTCGACCCCCATTATATGGGGATCGGGCCGGTCCCGGCAAGCCTCGCCGCGTTGCGGAGGGCCGGGATGAACCTGGGTGATCTGGACCATATCGAGGTCAACGAGGCATTCGGCGGCCAGTACCTCGCGGTGGAGCGGGAGCTGAACCTCGACCGCTCGAAAGTCAACCTGAACGGCGGGGCGATCGCCTTCGGGCATCCCCTCGGCGCAACCGGCGCCCGGATGACCGTGGCGCTGCTCAGACTCGGCGGCGTGGGGCTCGCCAGCGCGTGCATCGGCGGCGGGCAGGGCGGGGCGATCATCGTGAAAAGCGCGCAATAATATGGATACTTCCTGGAACGACGTCGAAATCGTGATCGTGGGCGCGGGCACCATGGGGGCGAGCCTCGCCCAGAACTACGCCCAGAACGGTTTCACGGTCGGCCTGCTCGACATATCGGATGATATTCTTCAACGGGGGCTCGGCGTCATCGAGGGCGAGCTGGAATCGGCGAAGGGGAGGGTCTTTTCCCCCGCGGAGATCGCCGCGATCAGGGGCCGCATCCGGACGACCACCAGTTACGATGAAGCGTGCGGCGGGAGGGGGCTCCGGCTGGTGATCGAGGCCGCCACCGAGAGGATCGACGTCAAGAAAAAGATCTTCGCGTGCGTCGACTCGCTGGCCAACGGCGAGACCGTCATCGCAACGAACTCCTCCTCCCTCGACGTGAACGTCCTCGCCCGCTCGACGAAACACCCGGACCGGG
>DATDQD010000041.1:0-7952 GCA_035292425.1 Bacteroidota bacterium | reverse complement strand
ACACTTGGGGGGTATGCACCCGACAGTCTCGTGAACGATCCGGGGGCACTGACCACGACGATCCTTGGTCATGCAATGGTGCGTGTCAACCTCGTGATCTCAATCGAATGGCCCGCGCAAGCAGAGTACGTCAATTCATTGGCTCAGTCGATCAGGCATGCCGGCAACTACCTGTACGATGTCACCAATGGTCAGGCGTGCCTTGGCAAAGTTGCCATCTACGACGACAAGGCGCGGTGGGCTGACGCCGATATCCGGATCTACGCAATGAACACCCTGCAGCCGCAGACCAAAACCGCCGGCTCGCAAACAGTCACAGGCATGCTCATGCTTCCACCCAAGTGGCATGGCAATCCTTCGTTAGGCCCAAACGGAATCGTCGTCGAACACCCACTGGATCCAAACACCTCGGTCCATTACCGCACGCTGATCCATGAGCTGGGTCATTACGTCTTCGGGTTCTTCGACGAGTATATCGATGCAGCAGGAGGCGCGATCCATCGCAACATAAACTTCGGCTTCATGGACTCGCAGTACGAGGACGCGAATGATCCTTACACGTCCGAGATGTCGGCAAACGCCACACCGCAGTATCAGTCCACGAAGCAATTCGCCCGGCACGGGAAGTCCTGCTGGCAGTACTTCCGTGATTCGTACACAAAGAAGTACGGTGGCCTATGGGTGGAATTCGTTGCTCCGCAGGATGCACCCCGACCGGCGGGTATCGACTACGTTCCCGGCCCGAACGACATCGTGACCACGCCGGACGTAGCTATAGACCGTGAGATGGTCATCACGTCAACAGCCACGGGGAGTACTGCAGCTGGTCATCTGACCCTCCTCACTGCCGGTGGAAATGAATCCGGAAAGGCCGATGTCACCTTGAGGAAGGGTCTCTCTAGGACGATCGACCTGGGAACATCGAACGATTATGGCTGGTTTCGTTTTCTGGGCGCCGATGTTGGTGATATTGCCTTCGCATCCTATGAAAAAAATGGAAAATACCACCGCCTCGAGTGGTCAATCCCTCCACCCCTCCTTACCTCGCCGTCACCGCAAGGTGCACTCAGCGATGTCGTTGACCTACTCCCGGTGGCGGGCTCGGTGAGGATTCTGTCGGCCGTGGAATTCGATCCTGGCGGTGAAGCTCAGTTCATCGCCCGGTCAACGACAGGATTCAGTACGGCTCCGGTCATCGAGATGCTGCAGGAAGGGATTGCCCCCTCGGCATACACTCTTTCCGGCGACTCGACGACGTATCAGACGGCAATTACCGAGTCACTTTGGAGCGCGCAGCAGTTTCTCTTCCGCGCTCCCGACAGCCTCGGTCAGCAGTTCTTCGTCTTCCACCACCATATGCTGGTGACGACAGACTCGTTTACAACGGAGATCGTCGGCGAGATGGTGAATATCGGCCTAGAGTTCGATTCGACGGCCGGCGGGATAACGGAGATATCTGTTCTGAGCTCTGACTTTCCGCCTCCTGATAGCGGCATCCCGCCGGGCCAAGTCCGAGTTAGTCCTGTCTATGCGCTCCACAACGCTCCCACCACTGAAGTCCTCGCGGGCCGGCTAACGATTACCTACACCGTTCTGTCCAGCACAGCTGGCGCAATCATCTACCACTGGCAAAATGGGTGGATACCGCTGGTTACGCTTGTTGACTCGTCCCGGTCAATGGCATCCGCCCACATCGGGGAGCAGGGTTACTATGCCGTCTTCCTCGATTCGACGAGCATCATCATCGATGGGATTGGGCAGCAGTTTGATGAGCTTCCGCAGGAGTTCAAGCTCCATCAGAACTACCCCAATCCCTTCAACCCAAGCACCACGATCCGTTACGAATTGCCCAATGCTTCTTACGTGACACTTAAAGTCTTCAACGTCCTTGGACAAGAAGTGGCGGGGCTGGTGGATGAGGAGAAACCGGCAGGTGCCTACACTATGAACTTAAATGCATCGAATCTGCCCAGCGCCGTGTACTTCTATCGCATGCGAACGGAAGGATTCGTACAAACAAGGAAATTGATTCTCGTCAGATAAATGAAAGATTGCATCTCAATCATCGATAGGAAAACAGACATCATGATACGTCATTTCTCGTTCTATGTTCTCCTGATTGTGAACGGATTGTTCACCTCAAGCGTTATCGCCCAGACATACGAAATCATCGATCTGGGCTCCTTCGGGGGTTTTACAGAGGCTAATGATATCAACAATCGCTCAGAGATCGTCGGCACTTCCAACCAGCCATCACCTATCAATATTTATGGTTTCAACCGCGCGTTCCTTTATGACCGAACCGGCCTGCACAACCTTGGCTATTCCCCAATTGGAAACAGCTATGCCAACGCCATTAACGATTCCGGCCACCTGGCTGTTACGGCGGAGGTAAACGGCATTCGTCACGGTTTCCTGGATCGAACCGATCTGGCAATACTGGCTGGCGTTACGTACAGCAATGTTCATGACATCAATATCTTTAATCATGTCGTGGGCACAGACGGCGGCAGCGGTGCATTTGTCTACTACGGGGGCAGTAATGTCAAGTATCTCCCCTGGCCGGGTCCGGCAGGTGTCAGCGGGGGAACTGCATACGGCATCAACGATCGTGGGGAAATTGTCGGCGATACCCAGTTCGATCCAGACCCGCTGAATTCGGATTACCATGCATTTCTCTATAACCCATACCCCGCATCCGATAGTCAGATGCACGATCTTGGCACTTTAGGCGGAGCTGAATCCTTCGCGTACGGCATCAACAATCTTGGTCAGATCGTGGGGGAGTCGGAGTCGGCAAGCGGTCAATGGCTTGGCTTTTTATGGGAAAAAGGGGCTATGCAAGCACTTCCAACATTGCCGACGACAGGCATTCCGAGGGGTTATGCCAAAGCCATCAATGACCATGGTGTGGTGGTGGGTTCATCCAATGTGGCTGATGGTCAGCAGCCTCATGCTTTCATGTGGGACACCGTCAACGGTACGCGCGATCTTAACAATCTGATACCGTCAGATTCTGGTTGGCTGCTGATCAGGGCAAATGCCATCAATGACAGCGGACAGATTGTTGGCATGGGACTCCATAACGGCCAATACCGGGGTTTCTTGCTTACCCCGGATATTCTGAAAGTCACGAAGCCCAACGTTGACGAATTATTTGTCGCAGGAGAGAGAGATACGATAATGTGGTCAGCGCCTGGCATTGACTCCGTGAACATCTCGTACAGCGTTGACTTTGAAAATAACGTGGGAACATTTACGACGATTGTCGAGAACTATCCGAGCGAAGCGGAAGAATACGCCTGGGATATTCCCGATACTTTGTTATCAAGGAAATGCGTGATACTCATTGAAGATTCTAAGAATCTTGAGACCAAAGCATTCAGTAACTTGTTCAAGATCAAGGGCTATGAGCTGACCAGAATTACAGCGGAGAACAACTATGAGCGTTTTCTTCCTGCGATACACGGTTGGAGTTTCGGAAACGCCGCTGCGAACATGTGGCCCTCTGCGTGGTGGAGCCAGTTTGATTACGCGGACAGTCTCGATCCATACACCAATAAATTTTACCCCCTTCTCTGGCCATACTTCCCCATTTATGCGAAACCACAAGATTTCATTGATTGGCCTCTTTTTGTTTCTGTCTTCGGTGTGTCTCGATGTTATCTTAATGATCCTCAGTCCATAATTCCGGTATATCGTCCCTCAAGTGTATTAAAATGGAAATCGCTAAAAGGCAACTGGGGAGGCTCATGTTTTGGCTTCGCAATCTCCAGCTTCCTGGCGTTCGATTTCAAGAGTGAATTCATCGGCAGATTTCCCGAGGTTGGGAGCTTTGGCAATTTGAACTCTCTTTCCATTAACGACTCGACGAGGATCGTTATTAACCATCTCTTCTGGTATCAATTGGGATTACCGCATTCGCAGTACATCGCCCAGTACTGGAATGCGAAGACCCCAGTACAGACACTGAGCGAAATCAAGGAAATGTTTTTGAGCGAGGTTAGGGATGATCGCATCATCATATTCTGGAGTAGCAACGGTGGCCATGCCGTCAATCCCTATCGAGTCGTGCAGGATTCACTACCGCCTTACCTTGATACTGTCTACGTTTACGATAATAATTCCCCGGGAAGCACAACGCAGCAATTCATCATCAACAAGACGACCAATACGTGGTCTTACCCGCCACTGGGTTGGAGTGGAAGTACGAAGTTCATTCTCAACGATCCTGTCAGTCAGTACCTCTCGAATCCAGCCCTTCCCAAATCATTTCCAACAAGAGAACGGTGGATCGATAAGAAGTCAATTGCTATTGAAGGTCTCGAGATCTATAACTCACCCAACGCTACGATCACACTGCATGATACTCTCGGGAATATTCTTGGCTATGCAGACAGCGTCGCCATCGACAGTATGCCAGGCGGAATGCCCATAATCCCCCTCACGGGTGGTTTTTCTCCGCCTATTGGCTATCGCGTACCCGAAGGAAGGTACTCTATTCGAATGAGCAACTTTCCAGACTCAATCGCATACATAACAATTCTTTCTGACTCCACAGCATTCAGCTACTCGCGCTCGGATGCTATCGCATCTCAGTCTGATGAGCTCGATTTTGAGCAAGGATTATCTCTACACAATTCTGACTCGGCAAACAAAAAGATCGGTTTAGAGTCTATCATGATTGGAGATAGTCTTGAGCGGGCCTTCAATATTACGAATGTTGTGCTTTCCAACAATGATTCGCTATCCGTACACATCTTAAATCGAAATGATCTCGATCTGAAGAACATTGGTTCTGCGAAAGGGTACGATTTGAAACTCGATCTCGCGGTGTCGACGGGAGACGAAGTATTTGAACACCGGAACATAACCCTCTCCGCAAATACCTCACATCAAATATCTCCACAATGGAATGATTTGCAGCAGCCCGTTAAGATATTCATTGACATTGGAACTGATGGCACAATAGATGATTCAATGCTGGTCGAGAATCAGGTGACGGGTGTTGATCACGATGCGATCGCTGGTATTCCGAGTGCGCTTAAACTCCACCAAAATTATCCTAATCCTTTCAATTCGACGACTGTCATCCGTTACGAGCTGCCGAAAGCCTCGCACGTCTCGCTCAAAGTCTTCAACGTCCTCGGGCAGGAAGTGGCAGTGCTGGTGGAAGAGATGCAGGAGACGGGATTTAAGTCGGTGGAGTGGGATGCGAGTAAATTGCCGAGCGGCGTATATTTTTATAGACTGCAGACAAAAGATTTTGTTAACACAAAGAAACTCTTGTTGATAAAATAGGATCACAATCTCTTTGTACTTGCCTTGATTTTCTTCTGACGCACTGCGCTATTCCAGGAATTTCCGCAGGAAGGCGCCGGTGTGCGAGCGGGGATGCTTCACGACCGCTTCGGGCGTCCCCTCGGCCACGATCCTTCCTCCCTTGTCTCCCGCCCCGGGCCCCAGGTCGATGATCCAGTCCGCGCACTTGATGACGTCCGGGTTGTGCTCGATGACGAGCACGGAGTTTCCCTTTTCTATCAGCGCGTTGAGCGCCGCGAGGAGCTTCGCGATGTCGTGGAAGTGGAGCCCGGTGGTGGGCTCGTCGAAGATGAAGAGCGTGTGGTCCCCCTGCTGGCTGTTGGCCAGGTGCGCGGCCAGCTTGATTCGCTGGGCCTCTCCCCCCGAGAGGGTCGTCGACGACTGCCCCAGCCGCACGTAACCCATCCCGACCTCACCGAGGATTCCCAGCCGCGCGGCGATCCTTCTCCCCTGCGGACTCCCCCCCCCGAAGAAACGGATCGCCTCCGTCACCGTCAACTCGAGGATTTCGTCTATCGATTTCCCGTGGTAGCGCACCTCCAGGACCTCGTTCCTGAACCTCTTCCCCTTGCACGACTCGCAGGTGAGTTCGATGTCCGCGAGGAACTGCATCTCGATGGTCTGGATGCCGCTCCCCTCGCAGGTTTCGCACCGCCCGCCCGGGACGTTGAACGAAAATGATCCCGGCATGAACCCCTTCATCCGCGCCGCATGCGTGGAAGCGAACGCGTCGCGCACCAGGTCGAAGACTTTCGTATACGTCGCGGGGTTTGATCGCGGCGTCCTGCCGATCGGCGACTGGTCGACCATCTCGACGGCGTCGACGAGCGCGGCCCCCTCGATTTCGCGGTACTTCCCCGGCTGGACCGAGTAGTCCCCCTTCTCCCGCTTCAGCGCGGCGTACAGACAATCATGCACGAGCGTGCTCTTCCCGGAGCCGCTGACCCCCGTGATGGCGACGAACCTTTTCAGCGGCACGCTCAGCTCGATGGACCGGAGGTTGTTCTCGCGGGCCCCCTTCAGGACGATTCTCTTCGTGCCATTGATGATGCGCCTGACCGGGACCGGGATCGACAGTTCGCCCGAGAGGTAGCGGCCCGTCAGCGAGCCGGCGGCCTTCCTGATCGCGGCGGTGTTCCCCTCCGCGACGACCGTCCCCCCGTTTTCGCCCGCCCCCGGCCCCAGGTCCACGATGTGGTCCGCGGCCGCGATCATCTCGGCGTCGTGTTCAACCACGATGACGGTGTTCCCCACGTCCCGGAGCGACGAGAGGATGGCGATCAGCTTCCGCGTGTCGCGGGGATGGAGGCCGATGCTCGGTTCGTCGAGCACGTAGAGCGAACCGACGAGGGATGAACCCAGGGCGGTCGCAAGATTGATCCGCTGCGTCTCCCCCCCGGAGAGCGTGGCCGAAAGGCGGTCGAGCGTCAGGTAGCCGAGACCCACGTCGACGAGATAGTCGAGCCGTTTCCTGATCTCTTCCAGGATCCGCCGTGCGACCGAGAGTTCGTACTCCGACGGCTTCAGCCGGACGAAAAACCCGTGGGCGTCCCCGATCGTCATGGCGACGATCCCGGCGATGGTCTGAGCGCCGAGGCGCACGTTGAGCGCGGCCGGTCTGAGCCTCGCGCCGCCGCAATCGGTGCACCCGGTGTAACCCCGGTACTTGCTCAGGAAGATACGGTAGTAAATCTTGTACGCCTTCCGTTCGATTTTTTTAAAGAAGTCGTTGATCCCCTCGAACCCCTTCGTCCCGTTCATAATGACGTCGAGCTCCTCCCGGGTCAGCTCCCGGAAGGGAACGTCGATGCGGATCTTCCGGTCGTAGGCGATCCTGAGGAGGGACCGGAGGTTCTCGTGCCACTTGGGAGTCGTCCACGGGTGGATGGCGCCGTCGCGGATCGACTTTTCCCGGTCGGGAACCACCAGGTCCATGTCGATCCCGACCGACCGGCCGAATCCCTGGCACGCCGGGCAGGCCCCGTACGGGTTGTTGAACGAAAAGAGGCGGGGATCCGGCTCCTCGAAGCGGGCGTCGCACGTCGAGCATTCGAAGTGGCGGTTGAACCGGTACTCCTGGGCGCCGTCGAAGGGCCGCACCACGGCGTAGCCGTCCCCCTGGATGAAGGCGGTATCGACGGAATCGGCGATCCGCGAGCCGGTATCCCCGGGCCGGAAGACGAGGCGGTCGATCACGACCCGGACATTTTCTTTTTTTGCCTTCGGCGGGAGCGTCCCCTCCGCGAGGTCGACGACGTCCCCCTTGTGCATCACCCTGATGAATCCTTTTTTCCTGAGGTAGTCGAGCTCCTGCGCGAGCGTGACGTTTTCGTGCGGGCGCAGCGGGCAGAGGAGGTAGAATTTCAGTTCGCCCGCGCCGCCGGCGATCTCCCCGAGCTTCGCGATGACCGTGGCAACGCTGTCGCGCCGGACGGGGATGCCGCAGGTCGGGCAGACCGTCACGCCGATCCGGCCATAGAGGAGCCGGAGATAGTCGTAGATTTCGGTCGTGGTCCCGACCGTCGACCTCGGGTTCCGCGCCGTCGTCTTCTGCTCGATGGCGATGGCCGGGCTGATCCCCTGGATGAAGTCCACGTCCGGCTTGTTCATCCTCTCCAGGAACTGGCGGG
>DATDQD010000040.1:0-10588 GCA_035292425.1 Bacteroidota bacterium | reverse complement strand
GACTGCGCCGCGCCCGGTTTGTCCACCAGAACAATCTCCCTGGAGGACACCTGGGGCGCCGGGCCCAGCTCCTGCGTGTCGGAGCGCCCGCCGGACCACGACCCGAAATGCGTCCCGAGGAGCTTTCGTACCTGGTCGGCGCCGATATCCCCCACGACGATGATGGTGGCGTTGGCCGGCGCATAGAGCCGCTCGTGGAGGGATCGCACGTCGGAGATCAGGATTCCCCTGATGCTCGCCTCGTCGCCGATCGAGGTCTTGCCGTAAGCGTGGTTTTCCCCGTAGAGTGTCTCGTTGAAAACAGCGGAGGCGATGGCTCTCGGCTGGTCGTGCCATTGGATGAGCGTCGTGAGGCGTTCGTTGCGCAGCCGTTCGAGTTCCTGTTCCGGGAATGCGGGACGAAGGACCATGTCCGCGAAGAGCGCCATGGCGGAATCGAGCTTCGACAGCGGGGTGAATAGGCTGACGCCGGAGGAATGCACGCTCGCGAACGCGGAAACCGAAGCGCCGAGGAAATCCACCGCGTCGGCATACTCGAGGGAATTCCTGGTCCCGGCGCCCTCCTCCATCATTTCCGCGGTCATCGTCGCCAGTCCGGTCCTGTCCCCGGGATCGGACGCCGAGCCGCCCCGTACGAGCATTTCCACTTCAACCAGGGGAACCTTGTGGTTTTCCATGAGGACGACACGCAACCCGTTCCCGAGTTCGAAGCGCTGGGGGGCGGGAAGCTTCAGGGGGGACGGGGGTTCGAGCCTGATCGGGCTCTCCTGGGCCGGGGCGGCGGACGGGGCCGCCAGGAAAAGGGCAAAAGCGAGGAGAGCGGAAGCGTTCGTCACGGGCATCAATGTCCTCAGTCGGTTCATCTGGCACCTCCTTTCCCGGGTGAAGCCAGTCCCGGCTTTCCCTCGGGAACGACGCTCAGGATCACCCTCCCGTCCTCCCGCAGGTATTTCTGCACCGCCGCGGTGATATCGTCGGGTGTTATCGCCTTGTACCGGGAAAAGTCTTCGTTCAGGTAATCGGGGTTGCCGGTGCGCGTGAAATAGCTATTGAGAAGATCGGCCTTCCCTCCGAATCCGCCGACCCCCTGGAGCCTCGCGAGGAAGGAGGATTCGTACCCGTTCACGGTCCGGGCCAGTTCCCTCCGGTCGGGGGGAGTCTTCCTCAGCGTTTCGATCTCTTCATGGATGATCTTTTCGATCTCTCCGAGGGTATGCCCGGCCTTTGCCGTTGCTTCGATTGAAAAATACGAACCGAGCGCCCGCGAGCCCTGCCCGGCCGAAACGTCCTGCGCGATCTGCAATTCGTAGACCAGGCGCTTGTAGAGCCGCGAGTTCTTTCCCCCCGTCAGCACCCCCGCGACCAGATCCATTTCGGCGTCTCCCGGCGTGAACGCCGCGGGCGTGAGCCAGCACATGTACAGCCGGGGGAGCTGGACCTTGTCCTCCATGACCGATCGTTTTTCGCCGGCGAGAAACGCGACGGGAGGATCGATCGGCGGCACCGGATTGCCCGCGGGTATCGGCCCGAACCACTTCGTCACCAGCTCCCGCGTCTTCACGGGATCGATGTCCCCGGCGATCACGACGCTCGCGTTGTTGGGAACGTAGTACGTGCGGAAAAACTCCACGACGTCCTCGTAGCTCGCGGCCGAGAGGTCCGCCATGGAACCGATCGTCGGCCAGTGGTAGGGATGGTTCGGCGGGAAGAGATTTTCCGAGATGGTGATCTCCGCCATTCCGTAGGGCCTGTTCTCGTAGGACTGGCGCCGTTCGTTCTTGACGACGTCCCGCTGTCCGTCGACCTTTGCCGGCGACATCGTTGCCAGGAGACCCCCCATCCTGTCGGCCTCGAGGAAGATCCCGAGCTCGAGCGCGTTGGAGGGGGAATCCTCCCAGTAATTCGTCCTGTCGGAGTTAGTGGAGCCGTTGTTGTTGCCGCCCGCAGCCTCGAGCCACTCGTCGAATTTTCCCTCGGGCACGTTCGCCGACCCCTCGAACATCAGGTGTTCGAACAAATGGGCGAAACCCGTCCGTCCGGGCTTTTCATGCCCCGACCCGACGTGGTAATAGGTGTTCACCGAAACGAGGGGCAGTGTGTGGTCCTCGTGGAAGATGACCTGGAGTCCGTTGGGAAGAGTGAATTTTTCGTACGTGAGGGAAAGCTGGGACCTCCCCGCCGCCGGAAACAGCACGAGGGCGACGAGCAGATACCGGACGGGGGCGCGCATGTGAATTCTCCTTGTCTGGAAATGGGGTGAAATTCTTACCGGTTATTCCGGAGATACTCGAGCCGGTCTTTGAGCTCCCCGGCGGGCTTCAGGAGTTTATCCATCCCGAATATCCCCTCTTCCTGGCTGAGGAACGTCAGTTCGAACTCCTTGCTCATGATGATGGCTTCCTCGGGGCAGACCTCCTCGCAGAAGCCGCAGAAGATGCACCGCAGCATGTTGATCTCGAATTTCACCGGGTACCGTTCCTTCCAGTAGGGTGATTCCGAGGCCTGGACCTCGATGGCGAGGGCCGGGCACACGCGGGAGCAGAGCCCGCACGCGACGCAACGCTCGACCCCCTGATCTTCGACGAGGACGGGTCGGCCCCGGAAGGCCGCCGGCGGGTTCCAGCGCTCCTCGGGGTACTGCCGGGTGAACTTCGGCCGGAACATCTGCCCGATCGTGACCCTCAGGCCCTTCACGATCTCGAAAATATAGAGTCGCTGCCAGAAGGTGAGGTCTTTCCGGTGGATGATCGGGGGCTGCTGCTTTTTCACTGAGGTATCGATCGATGATGGTTGGACACGATTAGCCCTCGAGGAACAGGATCACCAGCCCCGTGACGATGACGTTGACCACCGCCATCGGGAGCATGAATTTCCAGCCGAGATTCATGAGCTGGTCGTAGCGGAAGCGGGGTAGTGTCCACCGCACCATGATGAAGAACAGAATCAGGAACACCACCTTGGCGCAGAACGCGGCGACCTGCAGGACGCTCAGGAGGTTTCCCGAAAGTCCCATCTCCGCCGCATACGGTATCTGCCACCCACCCAGGAACAGCGTCGTGATGAGGGCGCTTGCCACGACCATGTTCGCGTATTCGGCCAGGAAAAACAGGCCGAACTTCAGGCCGCTGTATTCCGTGTGGTATCCCCCGACCAGTTCCGGCTCCGCTTCCGGCAGGTCGAAGGGGTGCCGGTTCGTTTCGGCGAAGGCCGCCACCGTGAAGGTGATGAAGCCGAACGGCTGGAGAATGACGTTCCATCTCCAGTCGCCCTGCAATGCCACGATCCTGTCGAGCCGGAGGCTGCCGGCGATCATAATCACCCCGATCACGGCGAGGCCCATCGATATTTCGTAGCTCAGCATCTGCGCCGACGACCGGAGGCCGCCAATCAGGGAATACTTGCTGTTGGACGACCAGCCGCTGAGGGTCACTCCGTAGACGCCCAGGGAGGTCATCGCCAGGATGTAGAGGATGCCGATGTTGACGTCCGCGATCTGAAGCCTGATGGTCCGGCCGAAGAGTTCGATCGTATCGCCGAAGGGGATCACCGATATGGTCGTCATCGCGATGCTGATCGAGATGATGGGGGCAAGATCGTGAATGAACCTGTTCGCGTTCGTGGGAACGATGTCCTCCTTCATCACGAGTTTGAGAACGTCGGCAAGCGGCTGCAGCAATCCCTGCCAGCCCACGCGGTTCGGGCCGATCCTGTTCTGGATCGCCGCGGCGACGCGTCGCTCCAGCAGGACGGTGTAGGCCACCACCCCCACGAGCAGGCCCATGACGGTGACAATCTTGACGAGGTCGATCAACAAATCCATGTCATGCTCCCGCGGCGACCGCCGTTTTTTTCGCTTCCCGGACCTGCGCTCCCGCGCGATCGACGGCCTGGTAAGTGAGTCCCTTCAGTTCGGGGATCTTCGTGGTCATCTCGGCGAACACGTCCTGGCTGGTGTGGTACCTCCATTTGAGGCCGAAGGCGTTCGCGAGGCCTGCGAGGATCCTCCAGCTGTCGCGGACATCGTGCTTCATTCCGCGGGTCCACCGGTCGTTGGGGGCCCCGAATTTATCCCAGCGGCTCATCGAGAATCCGTCCAGCGAACGTTCCTGGTAGGCCGTGACGACCGCGGGCCGGATCTTCTGCACCCGGCCTGTCACGTTGATCATCGTCCCGCCCTTCTCCGCGTATGTCGACGAAGCGAGCACGATGTCGGCGTGCTTCGTCGTCATGTTGTGGTTCGACGCGTGGACCACGAGAATTTCGAGTTTCGGCAGGACGTCCTCGAATTCCTTCATGGAGCCGATGTCGTCCTCCATGACGTAGAGGAGCTTCACCCCGCCCCCTCTGATTTTCTCGACCAGGACCGTATGGTCGGCCGGATGGCGCCCTTCGGCCGAGGCGGCGAGGTTGGCTCCGCGGCTGTTCGGCGTCTTATCGGGCGTGACCAGGAAGTCGTCGCAATCGTACGGATCGAGATGCGGGAGAATGCTGAAGTATTCCGCATCCAGGTGGTTCATGAGCTTCCGGAAGATGTAGTTGTCCTCGTTTGTCGCGTAGGGGGAACCGATCGCCGCGATCTCGCTCCCTTTGAATGTTTTCAATTCCGAGCCGAGCAGGGCCACGGCCTCATCCCAGCCGACCTCGACGAGCTCCCCTTCCTTCCTGATCATCGGGCCGTGGATCCTGTCCGGGGCGTTCACGTGCTTGAAGGTGTCGAGCCGGCCGTGATCGCACATCCAGTAATCGTTCACGTCCGGGTTCAGCCTCGGCGTGAGGCGGAGGATTTCATTGTTGCGAACCCACATCTTGGCGTTGCAACCCCGCGCGCAGCCCTGGCAGATCGTGTCGGTGGATGACATTTCCCACACCCTCGATTTGAATCTGAAGTCGGAACTGGTCAGGGCCCCGACTGGACAGAGATCGATCGTGTTCATCGAGTAGGCGTTGTCCAGCTGTTCACCCGGAAAGGTTGTCAGTTCGACGTGGTCGCCGCGTTGGGTAAATACCAGCTGTGGCTTTTTCACGATTTCGTCGCAGAAGCGGATGCACCTCGAACACATGATGCACCGTTCGGTGTCGAGGGTGACCCTGGGACCAAGTTCGACCCTCTTCGGTTTGCGCACCTTGTCGAACTCGAAGCGGCTCTGTCCGATGCTATGCTGGTAGGCGTAATCCTGGAGCTTGCACTCCCCCGCCTCGTCGCAGATGGGACAGTCGAGGGGGTGGTTGATCAGGAGAAATTCCATGACCGCCTCCCGGGATTCGATGACCTTTGGGGAGGCCGTCCGGACCACCATGCCGTCGGTGGCGATCGTCTGGCAGGAGATCGCGAGTTTGGGCATCTTCTCAATTTCCACGAGACAGATCCGGCAATTTCCAGCGATGCTCAGCCGGGGGTGCCAGCAAAAATGGGGGATGGAGATCCCGTTCTCCAGGGCCATCTGCATGACGGTGGGCTTGCCCTGTACCGGGTATTGCTTTTCATCTATCGTGATCGTTGCCATGAGGCTGCATGGTAAATGAATTTCGGGTGGAGGGCGGACATCTGTCGGATCAGGCGACGTTTCCGAGGCTTTCAGTCTTTGGGGCCGAGGGAGAGATCACGACCGTCGAGAAGTTTTCATGGTTCAGCAATTTATAGGCCACGGCCGCGATGTCGTCGTGAGTGACTGCGTCGATTCTCCGGAGCACCTGGTCAAGGGAGACGAACTCGTGGAAGTAGAGCTCACCACTGCCGAGGCGCATCATGCGGTTCGACATACTCTCCATCCCGAGCATCGTGGTGCCCTTCAACTGGGCCTTCGCCCTGCGGATTTCCTCGGCGCCGATTCTGCCGGACCGGAGCTTGTCGATTTCCTTGCGGATGAGGTCGACCGATTTGTCGACCTTCGAGGGATCGGTCCCGATGTACACGCCGAAATTCCCTGTGTCGCTCATCAGGCTGAGGAAGGAATAGATCGAATAGGCGAATCCGTATTTTTCGCGGATGTTCTGGAACAATCGCGAGCTCATCCCTTCACCGAGGATCGTGTTCAGGACCAAAAGGGAGTACCGGTAGGTGCTCCGCACCCCGTACCCGAGCGTCCCGTAGCAGACGTGGGCCTGGTTGATCGGCTTGTGGAAGAACTCCTTCCTCGGTTTCATGTTGCGGGGGGACGCCACCCGGTCCGACCTGCCCGGTTTTCCAACGGGCAACCGGAAATACTTCTCCGCCAGGCCGACAAGGTCCTCGTGCCGGAAGTTTCCCACCGCCGAAACAACCAGGCGATTGGACGTATAGAACCGCCCGATGTAGCGGAGCAGGGACGTTTTATTGAAACCGCGGATGTTCTCCGCCCTTCCGATGATCGGGAAGCCGAGGGGATGCTGATGATAGAGGTTCCGGTCGAAATACTCATGGATCAGGTCGTCCGGGTCGTCCTCGATATTCTTGAGTTCCTCCAGGATGACCGTCTTCTCCTTCTCCATTTCCTTCAGGTCGAGCGTGGGATGCTGCACGAGGTCCGAGAGGATGTCCATCGCCCGGGGGAGCTGGTCGTCCAGGATCCTGGCATAAAAACAGGTGTGTTCCTTGGTGGTGAAGGCGTTCAGGTATCCGCCGAAGGCTTCCAGGCTCCGCGCGATCTGGTTCGCCGAATACCGCCGGGTCCCCTTGAACACCATGTGTTCAAGGAAGTGGGAAATCCCGTTGTTCGAATGGTCCTCGTCCCGGGAACCCACGTCGACCCAGACGCCGACCGCGATCGATCGGACGTGGCTCACCTGCTCGCTGACGATTCTTATCCCGTTGGGGAGAACCGTTTTCCGATAGATCGGCAGGGACGGAACGGAAGGATCGGGTTGGATTTTCCTGAGGAGCGCCGGGGTCAGCATTACAACGTTATGGAAATTGTGAAAATATAGCACTTTTAGGTTGGAATATCAACATCATAAAATTCCGGCCATTGTATCCCACAGTGGGATTTTTTACATTCCGTGGCCTTGGGCTCACAGAACCGATTGCATGGTTACGATCTTCGTCTTTTCCATTATTGCGCTCTATTGTCTCGAACTGGTCCTGTTCCGCCGGGGACTTACGGTATCCTCGAAGATTCCCGTACATCCCGACTATGAACCCACCGTCTCGGTGATCATCGCGGCAAGGAACGAGGAGGACCGGATCCTCTCCTGCCTGCAATCGCTCCGCTCGATCGCGTATCCCTCCGACAAACTCGAAATTCTCATCGTCGATGATTTCTCCACCGATCGCACGGCCGACATCGTGGAACGATTCATCGGCGGCCGCGACGACATCAGGTTGCTCAGGTCTCCCCCCGAGAAAGGAAACCTGCGGGGAAAAACCAACGCCATCGCCCAGGGTATCCGGAATTCCCGCGGCGAAATCATCATGTTCAGCGATGCGGATTGTTCGGTGAGCGCCGGCTGGGTGAGGGGTACGGTTAAATATTTTTCGGACAACACCGGGATCGTCGGCGGCTTCACCATCCTCGCGAGCATGAGGATTTATCACGGTATCCAGGCGCTGGACTGGCTCTATCTCTTCGGCATTGCGTCCGCCACCGCGGGCCTGAACATCCCACTCACGGCCATCGGAAACAACCTTTCGATCCGCCGCTCTGCGTACATCGAGACGGGGGGATACGAAGTCATTCCGTTCAGCGTCACCGAGGATTACTCGCTGGTCCAGACGATCATACAGAAAACACGATATTCGATGAGGTTTCCGCTCGAACCCGACGCCATCGTGACCAGCGGCGCCTGCGATTCCCTCTCCCATCTCCTTCGTCAGAAACAACGCTGGGGCGTGGGAGCGCTCGACATGGTTCCATCGGGACTACTCATCGTCGCGCTCGGTTGGCTTGTCCGGGCGGTCCTGGTCCTCGGGTTGATCCTCATGCCACCGACCGTTTCCATCGCGGCCCTCTGCGCCGTTTTCCTCGCGGACTACCTCTTTCTCTCGAAAGTCTTCGACCTGCTCCCCTTCAAACATGTCAGGAAGTATTTCCTTGCCTTCGAATGTTATCTCACCTGCTACGGATTGATCATTCCCTTCCTCGCCCTGGGAAGCAGAAATGTGATCTGGAAGGAGCGTACGCTGCGGAGGGAGAAAAAAAATGCCTTCCACGAGGAAAGGCATTCTTGAGGAACACGCTGTACAATCGTCCGATCTGGATCCGGTCAGGCCCTGGTGCGCGAACTTGCGATATTCAGGCGTTTCAGTTTATACCGCAGTGTTTGCTCCGTCATGCCGAGGAAACCTGCCGCTTTCGACTGGTTGAAACCGAACTTCTGGAGCGACCTCTCGATTATCCCCTTCTCGATCGCATCCAATGACTTGTCGAGGATAAAGTCCTGGCCCGTCACGATATTGTTGATCATCTTGACGACTTCCGTCTTCTCGTCGACCAATTCCGGCGGAAGCATGAACCGGCCGCCGCTGGAGAATAACACCGACTTGTCTACGACCGCCTTCAACTCACGGATATTTTCACGCCAGACCTGACGGACCAGCACATCGATCGCGTTGATGTCGATGGCCAGTGGTGCGATCCCGATCTGCTCGCAGATCTCGGCGGCGAAATGCTTGACGAGATAGGGAATGTCCTCCGGCCTGTCGCGGAGGGGCGGGATCTCGATCTTCTCGAAATCGCTGATCTTGGTATAAAGGTCGGGTAGGATTTTCCGCTTGTCCAGGAGAGCCCGGAGATCTTCCTTCACGGTCACGATCAGCCGGATATCGATCGGCTCGCTTTTCGTGCCGCCGATTCTCCTGGCTGTCCGCTCGTTCATGAATTCCAGGATCTTCATCTGATTGCGGAAGCTGGCTTCCTCAATCTCCTCGATGAGAACCGTTCCGCCGTTTGCGATCTCGAACAGCCCCCGCTTCGTCGTGTAGGGTAATCCTTCGGCTCCCCTGTCGAAACCGAAGAGCACGGATTGTAATTCCTTGTCGTCGAGGACCGAAAGATTGATCGACATGAAGGGCGAAGTGCTTTCCTGTTCCTTCTCGGCCGCGTAGATATTCTTGGCCACGGCCCCCTTTCCAACGCCGGCTTCGCCAATGAGCACTACGTCCCGGCGGGTCTTTGCCAATCGCTGGATATGTTTGAGGAGATTATCGACGGCCCGGCTTTTGCCGACGATTGCGTACTCCATCGAACCGGTTTTTCTCTCCTCCGAGAGCTTACTTTTAGTGTCTTTTTCCATAAGATCCTCTGTGTGAGGGGTTGGCCGTCAGGTTCGGCTGATACTGATTTGATCCCGACGTGCTCTGAAAAAATCTTCCAAGAAAGGGATTAGAGTTGAAAAAATGCGAGAGAACCAGATTATCCACCCAGTCTCTCCAACGGCTGATCTTATCGGGATTCCTCGCGAGTTCAATCTCATAAAATTCGCCCTGGACGGAGGTGATGAATTTCAACCTGAGAGCAAAGAAAAGGGCGATCAGTAGCTCTACAAATATAGTAATATACTGACCAATAATCGAGATATCCATATAGTAGTTCCACTCAATACTTTTAATATATTCCCAAAAATGAAGTATTTCCATGGAACAGTAAATGAGGAAGAGGAACATCAGTTTATCAATATATGCCCCCTGAGGTGGATCCTTTTTATATTGGTACCCAAAGAATAGCAAGATAAACCCAATAGCGAGGATATTCATGTATATATATTTCATATACATGGGTTTGGTAAATATAACCATCCAAGTGTCATCACCCTCAACATATGGGAGGAGATATTCAATTTGTTTTAAATTTTCCTCAGGAAATAACTCGCCGATCGGTTTTCCATCTCTCCAAGCCTGCAGTGTAACACGACTCGCTAATTCGGCCGCTGTTGGAGTATCTTCCCCAGATCGAACGGTGCTCTGAAGTGATTTCAGCTGTTGAGTTTCTTCTGTTGTATAAAGATAGAGTGGATCTTCGAAGAATGGAGAAAAATAGAAAAGGAAAAAAATTAGAGCAATTGCGATAGCAGATACGTATTTGACATAGATCTTAAAATCTCTAAACAGTAGATCAATGACCAGGTAAATAATTGCAAGTGAAAGAAAGAAAATATACGCGATCGCAGCATACTGCCAGAATAAAAAGTAAGCGTACGGCTCATTGCTAAAAATTGCTTTACCCATAAAGGGTTGAAGCATCATCAATGTACAGATACCGAAAAATATTGAGAAATTTATAAAAATGGCCCTATTTCGTTCCGTTGTTTCTTTTATCGATATGAATAGTGCTAAGACAAAAAGCAAGGTCTGAATTGATCGATTAACGATGTCCGCGCCAAGCAATATATCAAGGTCAGCGAATGGGAGCGAAATAACATAGAGGAACGTTATTGCGCCCCAAACGATAAGAATTTTTGTTGAAATCTTCATTAAAAATGGACCTTCTTAACCTGCTACCGGCAAATATATGTAATAACTAGGGGTATGTCAAGGGAATTCGCAAATATTTTTTTATATGCATAAAAAAGTGATGGAAGACACGCCATTTTTGGCGTGATTATTTTTTGCGTTTTTCACCCGATTTTCTTGAATCCAACCCCCCCTATTGATATTTTAGTACCACGTTATACCCAT
>DATDQD010000039.1:0-4157 GCA_035292425.1 Bacteroidota bacterium | reverse complement strand
CACCGGCAGTCGCTGCCGGGGAAACACCGGCGGCGTAACGCCCGCCGGCTCAACGGTTCATCCGGCCCCTCCCGGAGGGAGAATGCCGATCGGGCGGGGCCCGGACGGTGTCGAAACTCGCATTGGGGACCTGCCCGCGGGCAGGCGATCCCCAAGGAGGATCTATGAAGGAATTCATCGAGTATATCGCCCGGCAGCTCGTGGATCAGCCCGACTCCGTGAGCCTGACCGAGGAGATACTGGAAGATAAAATCGTGTACAGACTCAAAGTCGCCCAGCCCGACATCGGCAAGGTGATCGGGAAAAAGGGCCGGACGGCGTTCGCCCTGCGGACGATCGTGGCCGCGGTCGGGATGAAGGCGGGGAAAAAAGTCCTGCTGGAGGTCGTCGACTGAAGCCTCCGCCCGCGGAACGCCGCCCGGACCCGGACCTGGTCCTGGTCGGGAGGATCACAGGCTGTTTCGGCATCCGCGGATACCTGAAGCTCGAGCTCGCGGGGAAGTCGCCCGAGCGGGCGAAAAAACTGCGCCGCGTGTTCATCGGCGCCGCCGGGCGGGACCCGGAACCATTCACGATCGTCGACGTGAAGATAGGCGGCGGGAAAGTGCTCGTGCTGCTGGAAACTGTTGGAGACAGGACGGGCGCCGGGAAATTCAGGGGGAAACTGCTTTTTGTTGAATCGTCGGAGGCCGTGCCCCCGCCCCGCGGCGGGCATTACATCCACGACCTGATCGGGTGCGAGGTGCGCACCCGCGAAGGAACGTTCGTGGGACGCCTCGAGGACGTGATGGAGACGCCGGGCCGGCATCTCTGGGCCGTGAGGAACGGCGAGGCCGTGCGCCACATCCCGGCGGTGAAGGATTTTATCGTCAGCGTGGACACGGGCAAAAAGGAAATCATCGTCGACCTTCCGGACGGCCTCCTGGAGCAATAGGAAACCATGGACATTCACGTGATCACGGGGTTCCCCGACCTGATGAGGAGCCCGCTGAACGAGAGCATCATCAGGCAGGCGAAGAAAAAACGGCTGGTCAGGATCCGGCTGCACGACCTCCGCAAGTACGCGCACGACCGGCACCGGACGATCGACGACACCCCCTACGGGGGCGGGGCCGGGATGGTCCTGAAGCCGGAACCGTTCTTCGAATGCGTCGAAACCCTGTCGGCAAAAGGGTCCTTCGACGAGGTCATCTACATGAGCGCCGACGGGGAGACGTTCGATCAGAAGGCCGCGAACGCGCTCTCGCTGAAACGCCGGCTGCTCGTGCTCTGCGGCCATTATAAAGGCATCGACGAGCGGATCAGGTCGGAACTGGTGACAAGGGAAATATCGATAGGCGATTACGTCCTCACCGGGGGGGAACTCGCCGCCCTGGTGCTGATCGATGCGGTCGTGAGGTTGATCCCGGGGGTCCTGGGCGACGGGGAATCGATGCTCGGCGACTCGTTCCAGGAGCGGCTGCTGGACCACCCGAGCTACACGAGGCCCGCGGAGTACCGGGGTCTCAGGGTCCCCGAGGTGCTCCTCTCCGGGGACCACGCGGAGATCGAACGCTGGCGGAGCGAACAGCGCCTCGACCGGACAAAATCGCGACGAAAAGATTTATTGAAATAATACGAAGGAGAACATCGCAATGGACAAGTTAAAGCTCGTCGAAGCCACACAGTTGAAGAAGGACATCACCGCCTTCAACCCCGGGGACACCGTCAACGTCCACGTCCGCGTGATCGAGGGAGACAAGGAACGCATTCAGCAGTTCCAGGGGGTGGTCATCTCCCGGAGGGGTTCGGGCCTCACGGAAACCTTCACGGTCCGCAAGATCTCGAACGGCGTGGGCGTGGAGAGGATCTTCCCGATCCATTCGCCGCGCATCGCCAGGATCGAAGTCAGCAAGCAGGGCCGGGTCCGACGGGCGAAGCTCTTTTACCTCCGCGAGCTGGCGGCGAAACAGATCCGCCAGAAGACCTCAATCTCGTAATGCGGTCGAAGCGGCGGATCGGCATCCTTCCGGATCTGGTCGCCCGGCCGCTCTTCCTCCGTTTCCGCGAACCGGGATTCGACGTCGTCCGCGACGTCCCCGGGGCCCTCGCACTGAAGCTCCGGGAGCGCCGGCTCGACGGGGCTTTTTTATCCCCCATCGCCGCCGAAACGGACCTCTTCGCATGTCCCGCGGCGGAGGGTTCCGCCGGCGCAGGCGCGATCACCTACGGGTTCGACGACGAGGCGAGGTCCGGGATCGCGCTCCCTGACCCCGTTTGCATTCCGGTCGAAAGATTCCTATTTTTTTCGACAGCTTCCCGCGGGTAACCGACACGAGAATCGCCGTTGCTCCGAAACCTCTCCATAAAAAATTACGCCCTCATCGACCAGCTTGACGCCGCGTTCGGACCCGGGCTGAACATCGTCACGGGCGAGACGGGCGCGGGCAAAACGATCATCATCGACGCGGTGGGACTCATCCTCGGGGAACGCGGCGACGCAGCCGCCGTCCGGCAGGGGGCGGAGAAGGCGGTGGTCGAAGGGATCTTCACCGTCTCCGGCAACAGGAACATCGAACGGCTCCTCCGGCGGAACGATATCGACGAAGGGGAGGACCTGATCCTCCGGAGAGAAGTAAGCGCGAAGGGGCAGGGGAGGGCGTTCATCAACGACACGCCCGCCACGCTCGCGCTCCTGAAGGAAGCCGGCGAACTGCTGGTCGACCTGCACGGCCAGCACGAACACCAGTCCCTGCTGAGGATTGCGACACACCTCGCGCTGCTCGACGAATACGGGCGGCTCGGGGCCCTGGCCGCCGAATTCGCGGCCGCCTTTGCGGACGGGGTGAAGACCAGGACGGCCCTCCGGGCCCTGCGGGCGCGGGAAGACCTGCTGAGGGAACGCCGCTCTCTCGTGGAATTCCAGCTCGGGGAGATCGACGCCGTCGCCCCGGAACAAGATGAAGAGCAGCGCCTCGAGAGGGAGCTGATCGTGCTGGAGAATGCCGAGACGCTTTTCTCCGCCACCGAGAGGCTCTACCGGGCCCTCTACGACGGCGAGAACGCGGTCCATGACGGGCTGGTCCTGGCGAGGAACGAGCTCGAGGACCTCGCGCGGATCGACCCGTCGTTCGCCGACGCCCGACAGGAGGCCTCCTCGGCGACGGCGATCGTCGACGAACTCTCGAAATTCATCCAGAGCTACAATTCGCGCATCGAATTCAAGCCCGCGCGGCTCGAGGAGATCCGGAACCGCCTGGGGGCGCTGACGCTCCTGCGGAAAAAATACGGCGGGTCGCTCGACGCGGTCATCGCGAAACGGTCCGGGCTGGCGGCGGAACTCTCGCTATCGGAAAATTTCGAGGAGGAGGCGCAGAAACTGGAGAGGGAACTCGCTGGGTGCGTCGTCCGGGCGTCGGAGATCGCGCAGCGGCTGTCCCACAAGCGCCGGGAGGCGGGGAAAAAGATCGGCTCGGCGGTCGTGGCGGAACTCCGGAAGCTCGGCATCCCGAACGCCGCGTTCGAGGCCGTCATCACGAACCGGTCCGGGAGAGCGGAAGATTCCCTCGTGAATCTCGGCAGGGACTGGTTCGCGGCGGACGAGACCGGCATGGACATCGTCGAGTTCCATGTCTCCGCCAACGCCGGCCAGGACCCCAGGCCCCTCTCGAAGGTGGCCTCCGGCGGGGAGATTTCGAGGATCATGCTCGCGCTGAAGATGATCCTGGCGAAATCGGACCGGCTCCCGCTTCTGGTGTTCGACGAAATCGATTCGGGGGTGAGCGGCCGTGTCGCGCAGAGTGTCGGTGAGAGCATGAAACGCCTCTCGCAGTTTCATCAAATTATTGCGATCACGCACCTTCCCCAGATCGCGGGGTGCGCAGACGCGCATTACGTGGTCGAAAAAACGGAGGAAAAGAACCGGACGGCCACCACCATGCGGCTCGTCGATCCGGACGAGAGCGTGCGGGAGGTGGCGAAGCTCATGAGCGGCGCCGAGATCACCGGGGCCGCCCTGGAAAGCGCGAAGGTGTTAATTCACGGGAAAACCCGATGACTAACGTTCGATGAAAGGAACACCGCCTTGATGAAATTCCGCCGATACAGCGTCGCCACGATCGTCCTGACCCTGGGCGCCGCCCTCGCGGCCACCGGGCAGCCGGCGCCGAAAAAGGTCC
>DATDQD010000038.1:0-18391 GCA_035292425.1 Bacteroidota bacterium | reverse complement strand
GTATCGGCCAGCAGCGTTTGGAGCCGCCCGCGGAAATCCGACAGCGTGAGGACATCCTCCGATTGTCCGCGCCCGACGGACGGGGGGAGAGCGGCAATCATGAATACGGCCGCGAGGAGGAGCCCCGGGGCCGCGCTCCGGCGTGGAGTCGGGACGTTGCGGATGGGCCGGACTTTTCTGCGCTTCAAGGGTTTCCTCGCTGAATTCAGGGACCGAAAATAATCACGATAACATACGGAAAATCCAATTGACCCTCCCGTGGAGGTTTGGTAAAAATAGGGATTTTGGTTAGATTATTAAACATTTTCGCACAATTCCGGTACGCCATAAGACGATGCTCAGTTTCCTTTCAAAGGTCTTTCCGAGCAAATCGGCAAAGGACCTCAAGAAAATAGCCCCGATCGTCGGGATCATCAACGAGCTGTTCGCCGGATTCGCGGACCTCACGGACGATCAGATGCGGGAAAAAACGCAGGAATATCGCTCAAGGATCGGCGATGCGGTGAAGGTCCTCCGGGAACGGATCGCCGGACTAAAAACCGACCTCCAGGAGAACCCGGCGCTCCAGGCCGCCGACAGGGAGGCGATCTGGTCGGAGATCGAGGAGAACCAGTCCGAAATCGACCGCGTCACCCGCGGGATCCTCGACGAGATCCTCCCGGAGGCATTCGCCCTCGTCAAGGAGGCATGCCGCAGGCACGTGGGCAAATCGTGGGACGTGACGGGAAGGAAGATCTCCTGGGACATGGTGCCGTTCGACGTCCAGCTGTTGGGCGGGGTCGTGCTGCACCAGGGCAAGATCGCCGAGATGGCGACCGGCGAGGGAAAGACGCTGGTGGCGACGATGCCGCTCTACCTCAACGCCCTCCCGGGCAGGGGCGTCCACCTGGTCACCGTCAACGACTACCTCGCCCTTCGCGACAGCCAGTGGATGGGCCGGATATTTGAATTTTTGGGGCTGACGGTCGGGTGCATTCAGTCCTCGATGGACCCCATGCAGCGGAGGAAGCAGTACGGGTGCGACATCACCTACGGGACCAACAACGAGTTCGGTTTCGACTACCTCAGGGACAACATGGTGGGGGCGCCCGATGACCTGGTCCACCGCGAGTATTACTACGCCATCGTCGACGAGGTCGACTCGGTGCTGGTGGACGAGGCCAGGACCCCGCTCATCATCAGCGGCCCGGTGGCCTCCGACGACCAGAAATTCTCCGAAATGAAACCCCGCGTCGAGCGGCTCGTCACCGCCCAGCGGAACTACGTCACGAAGATCGTCGCCGAGGCCGAGCAGCACCTCGGGGCCGGCGAAAACGATGAGGCCGGCGTCCGGCTTCTCCGGTCGTACCGGGGACTGCCGAAGCACAAGCGTCTCACGAAACTCTTTTCCGAGCCGGGGAACAAGCGGCTGATGCACCAGACCGAGATGGAGTATCTGCGGGACCAGTCCAGGAGGATGCACGAAATCGACGACGAGCTCTACTATGCCATCGATGAAAAAGATCATTCGATCAACCTGACCGAGAAGGGGAGGGACCTCCTGGCCGGGACGGCGAGCGACCGGGATTTCTTCCTCCTCCCCGACATCGGCACCGAGCTCGCGATGATCGAGGCCGACGAGACGCTGCCGTCCGGGGAGAAACAGAAGAAGAAGGACGAGGTCAACCTGCTCTACGCCGAACGGAGCGACAGGATCCACACGGTCGTGCAGCTCCTGCGCGCGTACTCCCTCTACGAGAAGGACGACGAATACGTCGTGACCGACGACGGCAAGGTCATGATCGTGGACGAATTCACCGGCCGTCTCCTCCAGGGGCGGAGGTACTCGGACGGCCTTCACCAGGCGATCGAGGCGAAGGAGGGCGTCCATATCGAACGCGACACACAGACCCTGGCGACCATCACCCTCCAGAATTACTTCCGGCTGTATAAAAAACTCGCCGGCATGACCGGCACCGCCGAGACCGAGGCCTCGGAGTTCATCGACATCTACAAGCTGGACGTGGTGGTCGTCCCGACCAACCGCCCGATGGTCCGCGACGACAAGGACGACCTCGTCTACAAGACGAAGCGGGAAAAATACAACGCGGTGATCGAACAGATCAGGGAGATGAGGAAGATCAACCGCCCCGTCCTCGTGGGCACGACGAGCGTCGAGGTCTCGGAGACGCTCAGTCGGATGCTCAAGCGCGAGGGGATGGCTCATAATGTGCTGAACGCGAAACAGCACCAGCGCGAGGCCGAGATCATCGCCCACGCCGGGCTCCCCGGGGCGGTCACCATTGCCACCAACATGGCCGGCAGGGGAACGGACATAAAACTCGGTCCGGGGGTGGCGGACGCCGGAGGATTGCACATCATCGGCACCGAACGGCACGAGTCACGCCGCATCGACCGTCAGCTCAGGGGGCGCTCCGGACGCCAGGGCGACCCGGGCGGGTCGCAATTTTACCTTTCCCTCGAAGACGACCTGATGCGGCTCTTCGGCAGCGACAGGATCGCAGGGATCATGGAGCGGCTCGGGCTGAAGGAAGGCGACGTCATCCAGCACCCGATGATCACCCGCTCGGTCCAGCGCGCGCAGAAAAAGGTCGAGGAGAACAACTTCGCGATCCGGAAACGCCTGCTGGAGTACGACAACGTGATGAACCAGCAGAGGGAGGTCATCTACGGCCGGCGGAGGCACGCCCTTCTCGGCGAACGGCTGCGCGAGGACATCACGGGGATGCTGGAGGAATCGGCCGGCAGGATGGTGGAGAAATATTACCCCGAGGGAGAGCTGGAACCGCTCCGCGAGGCGCTCAGGACCAATTTCCTGGTCGACTTACAAATTGACCAGGAGCGCTGGCAGAGCCTCGGCCTCGAAGGAGTCCGGCGGGAGGTGATCGGCGCGGCCATGGAATTCTACCGCAGGAAAGAGGAGCGGATCGGCGCTGAAAACCTCTCGAATCTCGAGAAGATGGTGTCGCTCCAGGTGATCGATGAAAAGTGGAGGGACCACCTCCGGGAGATGGACGATCTGAAGGAAGGGATCCACCTCAGGGCCTACGGCCAGAAGGACCCGATCGTCGAATACAAGACCGAATCGTTCAACATGTTCGTCGAGTTGCTCGACCTCGTCTCGACGGAAACGCTGAACCTTGTCTTCAAGTTGTTCCCGGCCGTACCGCAGGAGGAGGTCCTCCGGCGGCGACAGCAGATGCGCCGCCCCCGGCAAATGACACTCTCCCACGAAGCTTCCACGGGAATGGGGCTGAAGGCTCCCGCCCCCGAGGTGGGCGAGGGCACCGGCGCTGCGGCGATGGCGGCGCGGCCCCGGGCGCCGGAAAAAATCCAGCCCGTCCAGGTGGGAGAAAAGACCGGCCGCAACGATCCATGTCCCTGCGGGAGCGGGAAAAAATTCAAACACTGCCATGGAGCATAGGCGTCTTTCAGATTTTACGGCACGGCCGCTCCGATGACGGAACAGGGGACCGTTCCGCCGGGTGAAGAATTCAGGGCGGGATACGTCGCCCTGGTGGGCCGGCCGAACGCCGGCAAATCGACTCTCCTGAATGCCCTCCTCGGGCAGAAATTATCGATCGTTTCGAGCAAACCGCAGACAACCCGCCACCGCATCGTCGGCATTCTCAGCAAACCCGGCTTCCAGGCCGTTTTCCTCGACACCCCCGGGATGATCGACCCGAAATATCTCCTGCAGAATTTTATGATGAAGTCGGTCCATTCGGCCCTGAGGGACGCCGACCTCGTCGTTCAGTTGATTGATGCCTCGGAGGAGCCGCCGGCGCGGAAGCCGTCCGCGCAAAAGGAATCCGGGGAGGACGCCCTCGCGGCCCGGATCACGGCCCCCGTCATCCTCGTCATGAACAAGGCCGACATCGCGCCGGAGCAACGGATGAGGGCGATCGCGCAACGGGCCGCCTCCGGTCCCCATCCGCCGGTGAAGATCCTGGAAATCTCCGCCCTGAGGCAGACAGGACTCGACGCGCTGAAGCGTGAAATCGTCGCGCGGCTCCCGGTCCATCCTCCCTATTACCCCGACGACTCCATGAGCGACAGGAACGAGCGGTTTTTCGTCGCCGAGATCATCCGGGAAAAGGTTTTCGAATGCTACCGGGAGGAAATCCCGTACTCGACCTCCGTTCGGATCCTCGCGTTCGAGGAGAAGAAGGGAAGGAAGGACAGGATCGAGGCCGAGATCTGCGTGGAGCGCGAGTCCCAGAAGGGGATCCTCATCGGAGTGAAGGGCGCCGCGCTCAAAAAAGCGGGTGAACTGGCGCGGAAAGACATCGAACAATTCCTGGACCGTCCCGTATTCCTGGAGCTCCGCGTGAAGGTCCGGGAAAAATGGAGGGACGACCAGGTCTGGCTCAAACGGCTCGGCTACTCGGAAACGAACGACTGACTGAACCGATGCCCGCCGTCAAACCATTCGCCGCCCTGCGCTACGATCCAGCGAAAGTGGACCCCGGGAGGGTCATGGCGCCGCCATACGACGTTATCGACGATCGCCTCAGGGAGGCGCTCTACGGCCGCGATCCCCGGAACATCGTGCGGCTCATCCTCGGAAAGGGCGACGACCCGTACGCCGATGCCGCGCGCGATCTCGCGGACTGGACCCGGGAAGGGACCCTGGTCCGTGACCCGGCGCCTTCCGTCTATCTCCTGGAACAGGAGTGGGTCCTGCCGGACGGACAGACCAGGCGCCGGACCGGGTTCATCGCCGCGTGCAGGCTGGAAGATCGCGGGGGCCCGATCCTCCCCCACGAGAAGACGCACGCAGGACCGAAAGAGGACCGGTTGCGGCTGATGAAGTCGACGGGAATGATGTTCAGCCAGATTTTTTCCCTTTACGCCGACCCGGGCGGTATTCTCGGACCCGCGCTTGCCGCGGCCCGGTCGGGCAGGCCCGCGATGGATCTCCTCCACGAGGGCATCGTCAGCCGGCTCTGGGTCTGTACCGACGACCTGGTCGCGCTTGCAGTCACGGAATTCCTGAGAGGAAAAACCGTCCTCATCGCCGACGGGCACCACCG
This sequence comes from Bacteroidota bacterium, assembly GCA_035292425.1. Lineage (GTDB taxonomy): Bacteria > Bacteroidota > Ignavibacteria > UBA10030 > SZUA-254 > SZUA-254. Next base: position 13,355 of record DATDQD010000038.1, on the reverse strand, counting down.
GTACGAAACCGCCCTGGCCTTCCGCGACGCGATGCGGTTGAACAATCCCTCGCATCACGGCCATGAACCGTACAACTTTGTCCCGATGTTTTTCTCCAACCTCAGCGATCCGGGGCTGATGCTGCTGCCGACCCACCGGCTGCTGCGCGGTCTCCCGGGGTTCAAAGCGGAAGTCTTCCTCAGTGGATTGCGGGAATTTTTCTCCATGACTCCCTACGCGACGGCGGAAGCCCTTCTGGCGCGCCTCGAATCGGGCCCGGAGAGGGAGCTCGGACTCGGGTTCCCCGGCCGCGGCGGTTTCCACCTCCTGAGGCCGAAGCCGGCAGCCGCGCGGCTGCTCGACCACCTTCCGACGGTGGTCTCCCGGATGGACGTGACGCTCCTGCATACGGTCGTCTTCGGCCGGATTCTCGGACTCTCACAGGAATCCCAGGAGAAAAAGATCAACCTGGATTACGAACGCGACGTGCCTGAGATCCTGAGGATGCTCGGGCGGGCGGAAACGTACCAGGCGGCGTTCTTCATGAAGGCCCCCCCGGTGGAACAGGTGAAGACGGCCGCGGAGGCCGGGCATACCCTGCCCCAGAAGACAACCTACTTCTATCCGAAGCTCCTGTCGGGACTGGTCAACTATGCGTGCACCGGGGAGCCCGGGCCGTGAAATCGGAACGGCCTTTTGTGATCGCCGGGTTCATCGCGATCTCGGTCGTCTGGGGATCGACCTGGCTCGCCATCAAGATCGGTCTCGGGAGCATTTCCCCCGTCTTCGGCGTGGCGATCCGCTTCACGCTCGCGGCCCTCGTCCTCTATGTCATCCTGAGGGCGCGCGGCGAGCGGCTCAGCTTCGACCGGGAGACGCTCCGGGTCTTCCTCGTGCTGGGAGTGTTCTCCTTCAGCCTGCCGTTCGTACTGGTCTACTGGGGGGAACAGTACATCGGCTCGGGGCTCGCGTCGATCCTCTTCGCGACGTACCCCTTCGTGGTGGCGATCTTCTCGCACCTCATCCTGCCGGGGGAGAAACTGAACCCATTCAAGATCGCCGGAACACTGATCGGGTTCGCGGGCATCGTGGTGATCTTCTGGACCGACCTCTCGGCGGGGACCGCCGGCTACCCCGGGATGGCGGCCATCGTCCTCAGCACGATTTTTCAGGGGTTTTCCCTCGTGACGGTCAAGCGGGCGGGGATAAACATACCTCCGGTGCAGCTGACCCTGGGCGGCATGACGGTCAGCGTGGTGGTCCTCTGGATCATGGCGTTCACCCTTGAGGACGCCGCCGCCCTCCGCTTCGACGCCGCCGGGATCGGATCGATCGTCTACCTGGGCACCTTCGGCTCGGTCCTGACGTTCGTGGTATATTACTGGCTCCTCAAGAGGGTGGAGGCGCTTTTCCTCTCGCTGACGGCGCTGATCACACCCATCCTGGCGGTGATCCTCGGTGCTCTGTTCCTCGATGAAATCCTCCACGGCCGGATCTACGCCGGGGCCGCGATGGTCCTCTTCGGGATCCTGGTGGCGAACGGGAAAGACCTTCTCGCGCGGGCGGAAAAACACCGCCTCCGTTTTTTCGCCGGGGAATCCCCCCGGCCTGACGATTCATCATCGGAGTGATCATGGAAAGAAAACTCACGCACGTCGGCATCGCCGTGAAAAGCCTCCGGGACTCGGTCCCGCTCTTCTCGAAACTGTTCTCCCAGGACGCCGTGAAGGAAGAGGCGGTGGCGGACCACGGGGTGCGGGTGGCGTTCTTCCATACTGGCGCCTGCTCGGTGGAACTCACCGAGGCGACGGACGAAAATTCCCCCATCGGGAAGTTCATCGCGAAGAGGGGAGAAGGGGTGCACCACCTTTCGTTCGAGGTGGAGGACCTGGGCGCGGAGCTCGACCGCCTCAGGGCCGAGGGGTTCCGGCTGATCGATGAAAAGCCGCGGAAGGGGGCGGGGGGGTACCTCATCGCATTCCTCCATCCTTCCTCGACCAACGGCGTCCTGATCGAGCTGTCGCAGAAACCGCCGAAAGGGTAGAATGCCCGGGGAAGCGCTCAGGGAAAAACTCCGCTCCCTTCCCGCGAAACCGGGGGTTTATCAGATGCTCTCCGGGTCCGGCGAAGTGCTCTACATCGGCAAGGCCGTCAACCTCCGGAGCCGCGTGCGCTCGTACTTCCAGAGCGGCATCGGTAAAAATCCCCGCCTCCGGGCGATGACCGCGAAGGTCGCCGACGTCGAGATCATCGTCACCGATTCCGAGGTGGAGGCGCTCATCCTCGAAACCACCCTCATCAAGGAGCGCAAACCCCGCTACAACGTCGACCTGAAGGACGACAAGAGCTACCCCTACATCGTCATCACCAACGAACCGTATCCCCGGGTGTTTCCCACCAGGCGCATCATCAGGGACGGCTCGAAATACTTCGGCCCCTACACCGACGTCAGGAACATGCATTCGTCCCTGAAAATGGTCCGCGACATGTACAGGGTGCGGAGCTGCAATTTCTTCATCGACGACGAGGCCATCCGGAAAAAGAAATTCAGGCTCTGCCTGGATTACCACATCAGGAAATGCGATGGCCCCTGCGAGGGGCTGATCGACGCCGCGGCCTACAGAGATATGATACGGGAGGTTGAGTTGATCCTCCGTGGGAGGACGTCGGCCCTGGCGGCGGCCCTCCGCGAACGGATGGACGCAGCATCGGCCGCGATGCGGTACGAAGAGGCCGCCGAACTCAGGGACCGGATCGCCGGGCTGGACGTCTACAACCAGAGACAGAAGATCGTCGACCTGGACCTGGTGGACCGCGACCTGGTGGCTCTCGCGGTAAAGGACAACGACGGATGCGCCGTGGTCCTAAAGGTCCGTGAGGGAAAGATCACCGGGAAGCAGCATTTCTACCTTTCCTCCCTCAGGGGCCAGGAGGAGCCGGCCGTGCTGGAGCATTTTCTCGGCACCTACTACCTCGAAACGGACGACCTGCCCGCGGAGATCCACCTTCCCGCCGGTTTCGGCAACCGGCACATCGTGGAGGAATGGCTTTCCCGGAAAAAGGGAAACGCCGTTCGGGTCGTGGCGCCGAAAGCCGGCAAGAAGGCCCTGCTTATGAAAATGTGCAGAAAGAACGCTGAGCTCTTCCTCGGTATGCTGTTGATCCAGAGGGAGAAGCGCAGGAGCATCTCCGCCCCGGCGGTGGAGCTCCTCGGCAGGGACCTCGGCATGGAGAGGGCGCCGCGGAGGATCGAGTGTTTCGACGTCTCGCACACGCAGGGTTCCGACACGGTCGGTTCGATGGTGGTGTTCGTCAACGGCAGGCCGCGGAAGAGCGAATACCGGAAATTCAACGTCGCATCGCTCGAACGCCCCGACGATTTCGCGGCGATGCGGGAGATCGTCGGCAGGCGGTACGAAAGGCTGATCGCCGAAGGGGCGGAACTTCCAGACCTCATCGTGATCGACGGCGGGAAGGGCCAGCTCTCGAGCGCGATGGATGCGCTCTCGCGGCTCCGTATGCCGGAAGTCGCGGAGGAGCGCGGGAAAAAACTCCGGGTGATCGGGCTGGCGAAGAGACTCGAAGAAATCCATCGCACCGATACGCCGGAACCCCAATCGATCCCGAAAAGTTCGCCCGGTCTGAAGCTTTTACAGAGAATCCGCAACGAAGCGCACCGGTTCGCCGTAGCCTATCACCGCACGCGCAGGGCGGGCCGGACCCTGCAGACTGAGCTGGACCTGATCGAAGGCGTGGGGAAGAAGCGGGCCACGAGGCTGCTCGAGGCTTTCGGGTCGGTCCAGGGGGTGCGGTTCGCCACCCCGGAACAGATTGCGGAGGTCGTGGGAGAGGCCGCCGCGGAAAAAATCCGTCGTCATTTCAGAGGGGAGGGAGAAAACCACGAAACCGCGGGGTGAGGCGACAGGGAAAGTGGGGCCACACGGCCGCAGGCATTGACATTGTATCCGTAAAAAACTATACTCTTACCAACCGGTGACCGGGGGCGGTGACCACAATACTCGCGCGTGATGGATCGTAAACAGCCGCTCCTCCTGATCATGATGATCGTGCTCTTCGGCATCGCCATCGCCGGGGCGATCTGGATCTTCGGCCAGAGAAATATCCAGGTCCGTCGAGACGGCATCATCGCGGACCTCAACGGTATCGCCGCCGATGCGTACCAGTACCGCTTCCGGCCGGCGTCGATGGGAGGGGGGGGAGGTTCGTATGCGCGATACTCCATCCCGGCGAAGCTCAGGTCAAATCCCCTTGCCGATTACGAAATATCGAAGACTTCCTCTTCCGATACCCTCTCGATCATCGCATCCGCCGCACAAAATCTCGGAACGATCACCGCGACCGTCCATTCCGACGGCACGGTCAGAATCGTGATTATTACCGGAGAGATGGCTCCCTAGCGTTCGGTCGCCCGCGGGATGCTCTCCGATGCGTCCCGCAACAAAGTCCCTGAAATCCCGTATATCATGGATGATGGTGTTCATTCTTCGGAAGAAGAGGCATTCCCAACATCCCGGAGTACGCATGGATTATTCCTTATCCTGTCGAATGACGGCATGGTTGTTCGCCGCCCTGCTCTCGGTATCCCCCGCAATCGGAAATACCGATAACCTCGAATTTCCCCTCACTGCGGCTTATCTTCCTCACTATCAAACTTTGAAGGAATTTCAGGACGTACGGAAACGCTTCAACCTTGAGACGATACCCGCCTCCGGACGGCATACCCTGCATTCCCCTTTGAAGGGTGCTCCCGCGATCCGGGGTCAACTGGACACGATCTACAGGCCCACGGAGATCCTGGATAAGGACTGGCAGGAATTTGAGAGTTCCTGGATGAATACCATGATGCTCACCATGGCCTACGACGGCGAGGGGAGGGAGGTCGAGCGGACCGGCCGGATCTGGATGCTGAACGCGTGGGAGAACCAGTTCAACATTCTATTTACCTACGATGCGAGCGGCCGCGTCACCCGCGTCATCGGGAGGGCCTGGGATGGGGGCCTCTGGCAGACCGGCTCCAGGGATACCGTGATCTATAACATCTACGGGAACCCGATCGAGGAGAGGATCGAGATTTTCAACGGCAGTTCCTGGATTCCCTTCCAGCGGTTCCTGGTCTCGTACGATGGCAGCCAGAGACCATCGGACATCGTCGGCCAGAACTGGACGCTGACCGATTGGGTCAATTCGTTCAAATACACACTCACCTACGACGGGGACGGCCGTATTGCCGAGTTTCTCAACCAGTCGTGGTCCGGCGGCGGCTGGACGAACAACCTGTGCGAGAAGTACTCCTACGACACGAACGGTAACCGTACAGAGGAAGTCGACCAGTTCTGGGCGGGCGGCGAGTGGAACAACGACATCCGGTACACCTGGACGTTTGACGTCAGCGAATTCCTCGTGGAGGTGCTCTCTGAAAACTGGAAGACATCCGCATGGGTGAACGATGTCCGGGATGTCTACAACAACGACACTGAAGGACTGCCGGGCGACATCCTCACCCAGTACTGGGATGGTTTTTCCTGGCTGGACGATAAAATCGTCTATATCAGTTACGACGCGGGCAACATCGTCGAGGAATACTACCAGTCATGGAACGTCTCGGAGTGGGTGAACTTTCACATCACGTCCTATGTGTGGCAGGCGTTCGTCGTAACCGCGGATGTTACCCAGTACTACGACGTGAGCGACAAGTGGAACATGGTGTCCGTGCCCCTCGACGTGCCGGACCATTCTAAAAACGTATTGTTCCCCACTTCCGTCAGCAACGCTTTCGCCTACGACGCTGGGTATGTCGCCAGCCCGATGCTCGAAAACGGGAAGGGGTATTGGCTGAAGTTCGACGGCCTTCAAACTGTATCGGTGACCGGTGGGCTCCTCACGGAGGACACCGTCGACGTCGTTGCGGGTTGGAATATGGTCGGTTCGATCGGCGTTTCGATCACGGCGGCAAGCGTCGGCTCGATCCCCGGGGGTCTCGTCAGTTCGGCTTTCTTCGGATTCAGTAACGGATACAGCGCATCGACGAACATCGACCCGGGGAAGGGTTACTGGGTGAAGATGGCGGAAGCGGGGAAACTCGTGTTCAGCAGCGCCGGTAACGTGCCAGTGGCCTCCAGTTTGAGGATGGAGCTGGAGGATGCCATGCCCCCCGCGCCGCCCGGTGGTGAGACAACCGATGCGGACGTTCCCGATGGGTTCCGACTCGAACAGAACTATCCGAATCCGTTCAATCCTTTGACGCGTGTGAATTATTCGCTTCCGGCAGACGAGCATGTGCGGCTTTCTGTCTTCAATTCCCTGGGACAGGAGGTCATGGTGCTCCTCGATGAAGTGCGGCCTGCGGGGGATCACTCCGTTGCGATCCATGCCGGCTCACTCGCGAGCGGGACCTACACCTATAAACTCACCGCCGGATCGTATACGGTCTCCAGGAGGATGCTGTTGATCAGGTAAATTCAGTAAGATGTGACGAACCCAAGCCCCGACCCCGAAACGGCCGGGGTTTTTCGTTTATGGGGGTGAAACAGAATAGGGTATTTAATATTGACCAATCGCGCTATTTCCATTGTTTGTAAGTATACACCGTCCCCTTGACATTCCCCTCCGATTGTAGGGGGGCCATGGGGTAACTCCCTATTTGAGAAAAATACGAGAATCCTTGAGATGTGAGCAAGCAGAAGAGGTTTTTCGAGTTCAGTAGAATTGAATATTAAGAATAAAATGTTTACAATAATATGAATAATCGGAGCAAGCCAATGGCCCCACTTGATTTGACAAAAATATTAGCCGACTTTGAGGGGAAATGGGTCGTTTTATCCCTCGATAATACAAAGGTTCTTCATTCGGGTGATTCTCTCGATGAGATTGAAGAATTCACCGATGAGGGGATAGTAATGTATGTCAACGTGTTTGATGGAGCATTCTCACCCTCATCCATGACGACCGGATGAGGATACCCTATTCAAAGGTTCCTAGTTCTGACCCTGCCGTTAACTTTTACCTCCGTCCGTATCTTGATGTAATTTTTTCCAATCGTTTTAAGAGTATCAGGACAAAAGGTGTAATTGATACGGGCGCCGACCAAACATTGTTAAACTCTGTTTGAGCGAAACAATTGGGGATTAATATCAAAGAGGGTAAAGAAAGCCAAATTTACGGGGTTGCGAAAGCTAACGCCGTAATTCCAATGATAACTTTTTTGACATAAGCTGTCGATAATAGTTATTGATTTTTAGTAAATCTCCATCTATCTTCAAATAGCAATTCAAATCATTCAAAATTCCGGCAAGATACGACTATTGAATGTCCCTTCTTGGATTGCAGACTACCGGAATAGCCGAATGACGGGGGGGACGTTCTGTTTGCAGGGTAGGGTGGTAGTAGGTGCTAACAAAAGTGCTAACAGCTTGCACCATCACCAGCCGTGAACCCGTCCAAATTCAGCCTCAAAAGTGGCGAAAATGACGGGCGCTTAGCTCAGCTGGTTCAGAGCGTACGCCTCACACGCGTAAGGTCACTGGTTCGATCCCAGTAGCGCCCACTTCCCGGGTCCGGTCCGCCGTCACAGGGCGTTTGCATCTGACCGGAATTCTGCGTACCTTAAACGACGTTTAAACATTACATCCTTTAATCCCGATCCAGAGAGATCGGAAAGGAGCAAAAGTGAAACACCGAATCCAGCCATCAACCTCCACCCACCACGGGTATTGGAGGTTTTTTTACGCCCTGCCATGAAGGTTAAATCCCACGTACTGGACCACGCCGGTTTCGAGCGTACGCTGACGCGCCTGGCCCACGAGATTCTCGAACGCAACAAGGGGTCCGAATCGATCGTCATCGTGGGCATCGTGACCCGCGGCGAACACCTCGCAAGACGCCTGGCGGCGAAGATCCAGGACATCGAGCACCGCGAACTCCAGATCGGGTTCATCGACATCACGCTTTACCGCGACGACCTCCGGGGAAAATTGAGCCAGCCGGTTCTGCGCGGCACCGACATCCATTTCGACCTCACCGACAAGAACATCATCCTGGTGGACGACGTGCTCTTCACGGGGCGCACGATTCGCGCGGCGCTCGACGAACTGGTGGACCTCGGCCGGCCCGCCTCGATCCAGCTGGCCGTCCTGGTGGACCGCGGACACCGGGAACTCCCGATCAAGGCGGATTACGTCGGGAAGAACATCCCGACATCGAGGACGGAAGAAGTGAAGGTGCTCATGCAGGAAACGGACGGGGAGGACGCCGTGCTTCTTATTGATGCGGAAGGAGGGCAGGCCTGATGCCCCTCTCGAGCCGTCATCTCCTCGGACTGCGCGGCATGCCCCGGGAGGACATCCAGCAGATCCTCGACACGGCGGTCTCGTTCCGCGAAGTCCTCGAACGTCCTATTAAAAAAGTGCCGACCCTCCAGGGGAAGACAGTCGTCAACCTCTTTTTCGAAAGCTCGACCCGCACGAGGATTTCCTTCGACCTCGCGGAGAGGCGCCTCTCGGCTGACGTCGTCCAGTTCGCGTCGGACACGAGCAGTGTCAAGAAGGGCGAGACGCTCAGGGACACCGCCCGGAACCTCGAGGCGATGAAGATCGACATGGTTGTTGTGCGCCACAGCGCCGCAGGAGTCCCGAAACTTCTCTCGGAGGTGTTGAACGTGAATGTCGTCAACGCCGGCGACGGCGCCCACGAGCACCCGACGCAGGCCCTCCTCGACATGTACACGCTCCGGGAGCGGTTCGGCTCGCTGGAAGGCCTCAAGGTCTGCATCCTCGGCGACATCACCCACAGCCGGGTCGCCCGCTCGAACATCCACGGGCTTCTCACGATGGGCGCAAAGGTCTCCGTCTGCGGACCCAGGACGCTCATCCCGATGGGGATCGGCCAGATGGGCGTGACGGTGCATCACGACCTCGACGATGCGGTCAAAGACGCCGACGCGATCAACGTCCTGAGGATCCAGCTCGAGAGGATGGAGAAGGCCTGCTTCCCCTCCATCCGTGAATACCACAACCTCTACGGACTGACCGCGGAGCGCCTGGCGAAGGCGAAACAGAGCGCGGTCGTCCTTCACCCCGGGCCGATCAACCGCGACGTCGAGCTTTCGGCCGACGTGGCCGACGGCGATCGGTCGCTGATCCTGCGACAGGTCCTGAACGGAGTCGCCGTCCGCATGGCGGCACTATACCTGATCGGCACCGGTTCCTGACATAAGGCACGAGCATCCCATGGCCACACTCCTCCTGAAAAACGGCAACCTCGTCGACCCGTCAAACGGAATCGACACCGAATCGGACCTCCTGATCGTGGAGGGACGGATCGAGAAAATCGGCAGGAACCTGAAGGCCGGACCGGGCGTAAAAGAGATGGACCTGAGGGGGAAAGTCGTCTCCCCCGGCTTCTTCGACATGCACGTCCATTTCCGCGAGCCGGGTTTCGAGCACAAGGAAACCATCGCAACCGGGTGCGCCTCGGCGGCCGCGGGGGGCTTCACCGGCGTTTGCTGTATGCCCAACACCAATCCGCCGATCGACGACGCCACGGTTGTGAGCTTCATTCACGAGAAGGGGAGAACTGCGCTGAACGGCGCCGTGGATGTCTTCTGCATCGGGGCGGTCACGAAAGGGAGGGAGGGGAAGCTCCTTGCCCCGATGGCCGACCTCGCGGGGGCGGGCGTGGTGGCCTTCTCTGACGACGGTTCACCGGTCTCGGACCCCGAGATCATGCGCCGGGCCCTTGAATACGCGGGGATGTTCGGCAAGCCGATCATCCAGCACGCGGAGGAATCGAGCATGACCCGCGGCGGGGCGATGAACGAAGGCCCGACGGCCACGGTTCTCGGACTGCCCGCCATCCCTCCGGTCGCGGAAGAAATAATGGTGGGAAGGGACATCCTCCTGGCGAAATATGTCGGCGCGCAATACCACGTCGCGCACATCAGCACCCGGGGCACGCTCGAACAGGTGCGCGCGGCGCGCTCGCGCGGCATCGCGGTGACGTGCGAAATCACGCCCCATCATTTTACGCTGAGCGACGACGCGGTGGACGGGTTCGATACTAATACAAAAATGAACCCGCCCCTCAGGAGCAAAGAGGACCTCCACGCGATGAAGGAGGGCCTGCGGGACGGTACTATCGACGCCATCGCGACGGACCACGCGCCCCACTCCCGCGACGAAAAACAGGTGGAGTACGTCAACGCGCCCTTCGGGATCGTGGGACTGGAGACTGCGATCGGACTTACGGTGACTGAGCTCCTTGAGCCCGGGGTGATCTCCCTCCCGAGGATGGTCGAGTTGATGTCGATCAACCCCAGGAAAATCCTTCACCTTCCCCCGGTCGGCCTCAAAGAGGGGACGATGGCGAACCTCACGATTTTCGATACCGTTGCAAAATGGACCGTGGATGCCGGCGCATTCCGCTCGAAATCGAAAAACTCCCCCTTCAACGGGTACAAATTGCGGGGGAGAGCCGTCGGGATCGTCAACAACGGCCAGGCGATATTCTCCTGATGATTTCTACTCGTCCTAAAAAATAATCAATCCGATCTATTTTATTTGAATTCACGGGGGTAATAACCGCGAATCCACCCAATTTCGTTGAACCGATTTCTGGCATACCGCTTGATTCAATTCTCTGCAGAGAACAATTTCAGGATGAGTCATGAACGCCAAACTCTTATCGATTCTCGTTGCAGCGGTCCTCGTGACGGGCTGCAAAACCACCGTCGTCGAAGTCGACCGCACGCCGCCGTTCGCCCCGCGAGGCATCTATACTGAAACGGGGGACGGTTTCATCCTCATCTCGTGGCTGAGGAACCAGGAGCCGGACGTGGCCGGGTATAAGGTCTATTCGAGCGACGCCTTCGACGGCGTCTACACGGCCGTCGGTCAGACGACCGGCCTGACGATTTCGGACTTCGGAGCCACGAATGGCATCACCGCCTATTACGCGGTGACGGCCTTTGACGATGCCGGAAACGAGAGCGGGCTGAGCACGGATGTGGCCTATGACACGCCGAGACCGGAGGGGTTCGGAGTGGTTCTGCCGAACTTTCATTTCAATCCGACCGGCGCGGGATACGATTTCTCGACCTACAGCGTCGGCCCGTTCGACGACCAGTTCACGGATATCTTCTTCGAATTCCTGAGCGGCACCTACTTCATGAACGTCTGGGACGACACGGAGATCCAGGACGTGGGCTACACCGAATCGCTCGCCGACATCCGGTACGCCCCGACGGGCGGATGGTCACCGACGCGGGATGTCCGCCTCATCCTGGACCACACGTATGTCGTCAGGACCTGGGACAGCCACTACGCGAAGGTCAGGATCCGGTCGCTCTCGGACACTCGCGTGATCTTCGATTGGGCGTACCAGCTTCAGCCGGACAACACGAGGTTGAAGCAGACCGTCGACCGGGGGCCGCTGCGGACCGGGGCAGGGTTCGCCTCCCGGACCAGGTGAACGGTTGACTTTGGATGATCGAAGGAGTATTATTCGGATGGACATGCAAAGAATGCTGATACCCAACGCTATCCTGCTCCTCCTGGCGCTCTGCCCGGTTGCGGCCGGGCAGAACCTTTTTCCGCCTGTAGACTCGACGGAGCAGGATGGTCCCGCGGTCATCATCCGCGCCGTGGAGAGGGGATTGTCGGAGGGGGACGTGCGGCTCTTTTCGGCGTATTTCAGCAGGACGGTCTCGCTCAATGTCCGGGGGAGCGGTCCGGGGTATTACTCCGCGAACCAGGCCGGACAGGTGCTCCGGCACTTTCTCTCCCCGAAAAAAGTTACATCCTTCAAATTTTCGACCGTCAATACGGGCGATCACCCGTTCGCGACAGGCGCCGCGACGCTGACGGTCAACGGGAAGAGCGAGAGGGTCCAGGTGTACGCGGGACTCTCGCGCGACAAATCCGGCTGGGTCATCTCGCAAATCAATATCTACTGACCTCTCCTCCCCTGACGTGAAGAGCGTCATCTCAATCTTTCTCCTCCCGGGTCTTTTTCTTCTCATTCTGGCGGGTCTGTTCCTGGCCGGACACTGGTCTCTCGGTGACGCGGAACGCGACTGGGCGGGCGTTTCCCTCCAACAGAAGAATTCCGTCGAAGCGGAAATCCTTTCCGCGTTTGCGCAATACCAGGATGAGGCCCGGCGCGCATCGCAGGGGGCCGCGTCCGCCATCCTGAACATGACCCGTGACTCCGGCGGGGGTGTTCCGCAACAGGCCTTCATGGAGGCGCTCGCGGCCGAACCGCTCCCGTCGCTGACGCTCGAATATTATGACTCCCGGGGCATCCTGACGGCATGGGCGGGTCCGGCGGGGCCGGAACTCGGTCCCGGGATTCTCGACCGGATGCACCGCTCCTACCTTGACGAGGGTCCGATTTATTCCTATCTCGTGATCACGGTGCCGCTGTTCAGGGGCGACGCCGCTATCGGTCACGTGGTCGCGAAAAGGCTTTTTACCGTCAGTCACCCCGTCAACAACCGCTTCGTCAGCAGCCGGGCGCTCGCCCTCTCTTATCAATCGCTCGCGGAGGAAAGAACGGGCCTGCGGCTCGAATTCCGCATCCCGGACCGGAGGCGGGAGCACCGGCCCTCGCTCACGGACGGAGACAGGGCCAGCCCCGAAGTCGGCGGCGAACCCGATCCCGGCGGGGCTGCGTTCATCGTGCCGCTGAAGGGTGTTTCAGGCGCGGAGATCGGGTATGTCGTCGCGCCGTCCCCGGAGAAAGCTTCCTTCCTGGAAATGACGGACGCAACCTACCGCGGATGGCAGAACATGGCCGGGATCGGTTTTATCGCTTCGCTCGTCGGATGCGCCGCATGGCGCTTCAGGCGATCACTGTCGATCCCGGCGTACCAGTTGAGCACGCTGGCCTCCCTCTGGGTCCTCCGCTATGCCATGCTTGCCGTGGATGTTCCCGGGAGCCGCGACGCGGGGGGATTATTCGATCCTTCACTATTCGCCTCGTCGTTCGGGTACGGTGCGGCGAAATCTCTCGGGGACATGGTGATCTCGGCGACACTGCTCGCGGTCACGCTCGCGTCCGTGCTGAGGATGGTCCTCGCCAGGGGTGCGGCACCACTCTCTCCGGAGAGGGAGAAAGCGCGGCCCGGTGTTGCCGCGGCGGTCGCGGGCGTCGCCGGCATGGTGATCCTCCTGGGGCTCCTCGGCCCGCTCAGCCGGGGGTTTTACGCCGTCATCCAGAGTGTGGTGTTCGATTCCCGCGTCGACCTGAACGATCCGAAGGTCATTTACCCGGGACCTCCCGCGGGTGCGCTGCTGCTCGGCGCGATCCTGCTTGTCTTTTCATCGCTCCTCGGCGGCATCATTTTTATAATGGCCGCCAG
>DATDQD010000037.1:0-8215 GCA_035292425.1 Bacteroidota bacterium | reverse complement strand
CGGGGCTCAACTGAGAGCGGGTGTCAGCCCATGTTGCCGATGAGGGCGTCGCCGAACTGCGAGGTCTTCACTTCCGTGGCGTTCTTCATCAGCCTGGCGAAATCATACGTCACCACTCCCGCCCCGATGGTCTTTTCGAGGGACGCGATGATCAGGTCCGCCGCCTCGTGCCATCCCATGTACCGGAGCATCATCTCGCCGCTCAGGATCACCGAGCCCGGGTTCACCTTGTCGAGGTTTGCATACTTCGGCGCGGTGCCGTGTGTCGCCTCGAAGACGGCGTGGCCGGTGATGAAATTGATGTTTCCCCCCGGGGCGATCCCGATCCCCCCCACCTGCGCCGCGAGCGCGTCGCTCAGGTAGTCGCCGTTCAGGTTCAGCGTCGCGATGACGTCGAACTCCTGCGGCCGCGTCAGGACCTGCTGGAGGATGATGTCGGCGATGGCGTCCTTGACGATGATCTTCCCCTCCGCTTCGGCCCGCCTCATCGAATCGTTGGCGGCCTTCTCGCCCTTCTCCGTCTTCTCCCTCTCCCACCGGGACCAGGTGTAGACGTGCGCGCCGAATTCCTGCTCGGCGATCGCGTACCCCCAGTCGCGGAACGCGCCCTCGGTGAACTTCATGATGTTCCCCTTGTGCACGAGCGTCACCGATTTTCGCTTGTGGTCGATCGCGTAGCGGATCGCCGCCCTGACGAGGCGGGCGGTGCCGTGGTGCGAGACCGGCTTGAACCCGATCCCTACCTGGACTGTCCCGTTCGGATGCCCCATCCCGGAGACCCGGTTCCATTCCTCGATCGCCTCGGTCCTCCCGAACCTGATTTTCCCGAACTGCTGTGGAAATTCGGCGGATAGAAATCCGAGGACCTTCGCCGCCTCCGGGGTCCCCGCGGCGAATTCGATCCCCGCGTAGATGTCCTCGGTGTTCTCGCGGAAGATGACCATGTTCACGGCCTCGGGCGTCTTTACCGGCGAGGGGACGCCGCTGAAATAGTGCACCGGCCTGAGGCAGACATAGAGATCGAGAACCTGCCTCAGGGCGACGTTGAGCGACCGGATCCCGCCGCCGACCGGGGTGGTGAGCGGACCCTTGATTCCGACGATGTATTCCCTGAACGCTCCGACCGTTTCGTCGGGAAGCCAGGTCTGCCTGAGGTTGAATGCCTTTTCGCCCGCATAGACTTCCTTCCACACGATGCAGCGGTCCTTCCCGTAGGCCTTGCCGACGGCGGCGCTCAGGACCCTGCTCGATGCCCTCCAGATATCGGGGCCGATCCCGTCCCCCTCGATGAACGGGATGACGGGGCGGCTCGGCACCTCGAGCCTTCCGTTGACCATCCGTATTTTTTCTCCCTCGGTGACGGGAGGATTCGCGACAGCTGGCATAAGTGTCTCCTTCATTCTATGGTCGGATGTGGTCGGGGCGGCCCGGGTCCCCGATGGCTTCACGGATCCTCCGGCCGTATTCCGACATTTCGTGGGGTTGATAAGATTTCAATTCGAGGACGAACCTGTTGTTGTCGTCGTGGTACCGCGGCGTCGCGTGGAAATGGAAATGGAACACGGACTGTCCCGCCGCCTCCCCGTTGTTGGAGAACACATTGAACCCCGGGGGACGGAGCGCGTCCACAACGGCGTGCGTCACGAGCCTGAGCGCCCTGAAGAGACCGTCGCAGTCCGCGGCGGGTACGTCCAGGAAATTCCCGGCGTGGCGCAGGGGAATGACCAGAACATGGCCGCGATGGATGGGGCGGACGTCGAGTATCGCGATGGCGTGTTCGTTCCTGAAGAGGATTTCGGCCGGCGCGTCGCCGCGGATGATGGAGTAAAATTCACAACGGGTCATCGGAGAGCGTCGCAGATGGAAAATGACGCACTATTATACCAAAAATCCCCCCGAAGTGCAAAGGCCCTCCCCCCCGGAAAGTTGATTCTGAGATCACCGTTCCGTATATTTGCCCGTCCCAGACGAATGCCGACATTCAATTTCAAGGAGCATCCATGAAAACGACATCCTTCATCACCGTCGTCGCGCTCGCCCTCATCTACCTGATGGTGACCGGGTTCCAGTGCGGGTCCGCCGAGTCCACCAGCGCAAAACTGTATGTCAAGAACAAGGACTGGTCCGCCGCCGAACTGGCGCTCGTGAAGGAAGTCGAGAACAATCCCGCGAACGCGGAGGCCTGGCAGCTCCTGGGCCATGTCCGGCTGCAGAAGGGTGAAAAGAGCCTCGAAGATAAAAATTACGCCCAGGTCAGGACCGATTTCGAAAACATGGTGTACGCCTACAATAAATCGCTCGACGCGGCGCCCGACTTCCAACAGCAGATCCAGACGGAGAAACTCTACGCGTGGCAGAAGGCCCTGAACGCCGGGGTGGAGCTCTTCAACAAGAGCATCAAGGCTCCCGAAGCTGAGGCGAAGTCAATCCGGGGCCACGCCGTCGAAATGTACGACGTGGCGATCCACATCATCCCCGACAGCCTCCTGCC
The DNA here is from genome assembly GCA_035292425.1 of Bacteroidota bacterium. Classification (GTDB taxonomy): domain Bacteria; phylum Bacteroidota; class Ignavibacteria; order UBA10030; family SZUA-254; genus SZUA-254. Next base: position 5,724 of record DATDQD010000037.1, on the reverse strand, counting down.
CTACAAGAACGCCTCGATCGCGCTCCAGGCCGACGGTCTTGCCGACCGGCAGCTCCCCTATCTCCAGAAGGCCCGGAAGATTTCTGCCGACCCGGAGATCACGACCCTCCTGATTCAGCTGTACATGGACCGCGGCGACGGGATGAAGGCCGCCGGGGACAACGCCGGGGCGGCGGAAAATTACACTCTGGCCCTCGGGGAACTCCAGGAGGCCCGCAAGGCCTCCCCGGGAAACACGGACCTGCTCAACGCGATGATCGACCTCTATATTAAGGTCGAGAGGGCCCCCGAGGCGATCCCGCTCATGGAAGAGGGACTGAAAAACGACCCGCACAACCGGGATTACCATTACAACCTCGGAGTGCTCCTGATGCAGTCGGGGAAACTCCCCGAGGCGATCGGTCACTTCGACGCCGCCCTCGAGGTCGATCCGAAGTACGATTTCGCGCTGCAGAACGCCGGATCGGCCAACCTGAAGATCGCCGACGAAATGAAGCGGGCCGCCCCGCGGGACGAATCCAGGACAGCGGTAAGCAAGAAAGAGTATGTCGAGTACTTCAAGAAGGCCGCCTCCTATTTCGAGAGGCTCACGGCGGTCCGGCCGGACGACCCCAACGCCTGGGATTTCTATGGCTCGGCGTGCGCCAACGCGGGATTGCTGAAAGAGGCCGAGGCCGCGATCAAGAAGGCCGACGAACTCCGCAAGAAATAACCCGGAGAACCCCCATGGCAGCGCCTCCACCGCAGCAGCAGATCAACATCGAACTCGGAGAGAAGGAAGCGGAAGGGATCTACTCGAACCTCGCGATCATCACGCATTCGCCGGCGGAGTTCGTCATCGATTTCACCCGGGTACTCCCCGGGATACCGAAGGCGAAGGTCCACGCCAGGATCATTACGACCCCTCAGCATGCGAAGCTGCTGCTGAACGCGCTCCGGGACAACATCGAAAAATTCGAAAAGATTTTCGGCGAGATCAAGATCCACGGGGAGCCGTCGATCGGACACTTCGGGTTCCAGCCGCCGACGGCGGGGGGCGAGAAGGTCCACTGACCGGGAAGGCCCCGATCAGAGCACGTAGCGGCTGAGGTCCCTGTCCCGGACGATCGAGTCGAGCTTCGCCTCGACCATCTGCTTCGTCACCGATATCTTCTCTCCCGCGTGGGAATCGGGCGCCTCGTAGAGCAGTTCCTCCAGGAGCGTCGTCATGATCGTGTGCAGCCTCCTGGCGCCGATGTTTTCCACCTGCTCGTTCACCCGGGCAGCCGTCCTCGCGATTTCCGCGATCGCCCCGGGTTCAAAATCCAGATCCACTCCCTCGGTCTGCAGGATCGCCCTGTACTGCGTGATGAGTGCGTTCTGTGGTACGGTGAGAATTTTTACGAAATCCTCCTCGGAAAGGCTCTGGAGCTCGACCCTGATCGGGAAGCGCCCCTGGAGTTCAGGAATGAGGTCCGACGGTTTCGAGACGTGAAATGCCCCCGAGGCGATGAAGAGCACGTGGGTCGTGTTCACCATCCCGTACTTCGTGAGCACGGTCGTCCCCTCCACGATCGGCAGGAGATCCCGCTGGACCCCCTCCCGTGAAACGTCGGGTCCGCCCTGCCGTCCCCTCTCCCCCGCGATCTTGTCGATTTCGTCGAGAAAGACGATCCCGGAATTCTGAACCCGGTCCACGGCTTCTTTCACGGCCGCCTCGGTGTCGATCAGCTTCTGGACCTCCTCCATCATCAGCATGGCGCGCGCATCCGCAACGGCCACCCTCCGCTTCTTCGTTTTCCTCGGAAGAATGTTCCCGAACATCTCCTGGAGGTTGACGCCCATCTCCTCCATGTTCACGGGGCCGAACACCTGCATCGCGGGCACCTGCGTGGCCGAGACGTCCATCTCGATCACCCGGGCGTCGAGTTCGCCGCGCCGGAGCTTCTCCCTGAACTTTTCACGCGTGGCGGCGTGTTCGTCCTGGTCGTGCGATTCCTGTCTGCCCTCCCCCGGCTCGGCGACCGTCCTCCGTTTCATCGGCGGGACGAGAATTTCAAGGATCCGTTCCTCGGCGAGGACCGAAGCCTTCTCCCTCACCTCCGCGGCCTTCTCGGCCTTCACCATGTTGACGGCGAACTCGGTGAGGTCCCTCACGATCGATTCCACGTCCCTCCCGACGTAGCCGACCTCGGTGTACTTGGTCGCCTCCACTTTGATGAACGGCGCGTTCACCAGGCGCGCGAGGCGGCGGGCGATTTCCGTTTTTCCCACACCGGTGGGACCGATCAGGATGATGTTGTTCGGCATGATCTCCTCGCGGAGGTGCTCGGGGGTCTGCTGCCTGCGCCACCGGTTGCGGATGGCGATCGCGACCGATTTCTTGGCAGCATGCTGGCCGACGACATAGCGGTCCAGTTCGCGGACGATCTCCCGGGGGGTCAGCTCGCGGCGCGCGGGTCCAGTGCGACCCGCGCCCGGTTCCGCCGCCCGGGGTCCCTCAGCGTTGACGTTCAACTCAGCTCCTCGATGGTGATGTTCTTGTTCGTGTAGATGCAGATGTCCGCCGCGCATTCGAGCGACTGGCGGACGATCTCCGGCGCGGAAAGCTCGGTGTGGGCCCGGAGCATTCTCGCCGCGACGAGGGCAAAGTTCCCTCCCGAGCCGATGGCGACGATGCCGTCGTCCGGCTCCACGATCTCCCCCGTGCCGGAGATGATCAGCGCGTTCTGCCGGTCGATGACCGCCAGGAGCGCCTCGAGCTGTCGGAGATACTTGTCCGTCCGCCAGTGCTTCGCCAGCTCGACCGCCGCCCTGACGAGGTTGCCGCTGGTCCGCTGGAGCTGGTCCTCGAACCGTTCGAACAGGGTAAACGCGTCCGCCGCGGCGCCCGCGAAGCCGGCCAGCACGGAGTCGTTATAGAGCATCCGGACCTTCCTGGCGTGCTGTTTCATCACGGCGGCGCCGACCGTGACCTGGCCGTCGCTTCCGATGACGGTCCTGCCGCGGTGGGTGAGGCCGATGACGGTCGTGGCGTGGATGATCTCGTGCATGTCCCTCCCGGGGTGAGTGGTTCAGATTTTCCTGCGCAGCCGCGCGACCGGGATCTTCATCGCCTCCCGGTACTTCGCGACGGTCCGCCTGGCGATATGGAGACCGTCGGCCCTGAGCATGTCGGCGATCCTGTCGTCGCTCAGGGGGCGGTGCGGGTCTTCGGCGTCGATGAGGGAACGGACGGTCTTCTTCACTTCCTTGTTCGACACCTCTTCGCCGCCGTCGGTGGTGAGCTTGTCGCTGAAGAAATACCGCAGCTCGAACACGCCGTGCTCGGTCTGGACATATTTCCCGTTTACGACCCTGCTGATGGTTGAAATGTCCATCATGATGATGTCCGCGATGTCGCGGTAGATGAGGGGCCTGAGCGATTCCCCCGTCTCGAAGAACTCCCTCTGCTTTTCCACGAGGGCCCGCATCACCTTCATCATGGTGTCGCGTCGCTGGTTGATCGAGGCGATGAACCATTTCGCGGCCTCGAACCGCTTCCGTAGAAAATCCCTCACACCGTTCGTCGCGGCGCGCTTCTTGCCCTGGGCGAGCATCTCGCGGTATCGTCTGTTGATCCTCAGGGGCGGCACGTTCCGGTCGTTGAGCGTGATGACGAACTCGTCGTCCACCCGCTCCACCGTGAAATCGGGGATGATGTAGTTCTGCTGCGCGGTGAACTGTCCTTCGCCGGGCTTCGGGTTGAGCTTGCGGACCGCCTCGAGGACCTCCTTCAGCTCATCGAGCCCGATGCCGAGCTTCCTGGCCAGGTCCTCATAGTGTTTCATCGTGAAATCCTCGAAGAGGTCTTTCAGGATCCTCATGGCGATCTCCCTGGCCGGCTCCGGGCACTCCACGATCTCCATCTGGACTAGGAGGCATTCCTGGAGGGAGCGCGAGCCGATGCCGGGGGGATCGAGCCTCTGGATCCGGGCGAGGACGGACTCGCTGCATTCGGTGGTCAGTGAAAGCCCGTGCCCGAGGTTGACGTCCTGGAGGATCAGGGGGAGCTCCCTGCGGAGGTAACCGTCTTCGTCGATGTTGCCGAGAATTTCGTCGGCGAGGACTCGTTCCCCGGGCAGGAGATCGAGCATCGCGATCTGGTCGGAGAGCCGCTGGGTCAGCGTCAGCTCCGCGGGCTGCGGATACTCCTCGCGCTCCTCGTGGTTACCCGAGGCGACGCCGGTCTTATACCCGTCGGAATCGTCGTTGATGTAATCCTCCACCGAGAACTCGCCGCTCTCGCGTTCGGCGGCGCTCTCAGCGCGGGATTCCGATTCGGCGCTCTCAGGATTCTCGGGGGTCTCCGACGCCTTCGCCTCGGCGGTCTCCTGGACCTGCTCCATCTCCGTGGCCTCCTCGAGCAGCGGGTTCATTTCGAGCTCGGCTTTGATCCGCTGTTCGAGGGCGAGAATCGGGAGCTGCAGCAGCTGCAGGTACTGGACCTGCTGGGGGGTGAGCTTCTGCTGGAGCGTCTGCCGCTGGGAGAGGTTGAGCATGGCCGTTAATTCCTCCCCCGCGTCGTTGCGGGTGCGGCCGGCTCGGAGCGCAGCTCTGCGAGGCGCCCGTACCAGTCGGCGCCGAGACGCCGGACGAGGGCTTCTTTCAGGAAGTCATGGAGCCCGGTATCTTCCGCCTTCCCTTTTTCCCGGCCGGGGGAACACTCCGGGATCGCCTCATACCGCAGCAACCCCGGTCCACCCCCGGAGTAGCGCAGCGGGAAGAGGTGGCAGGAGACCGGTTTCCGCCAGGGAATCTCGCCGTTGTTGAAGGCGAGTTCGATGGAACACTTCGCCACGTCCCCCTCATAGGTCACGAAAACGCAATCCCGGTCCTGGACGCAGGTGGTGGCATAGGCGCCCTGGTACCCGTCGACCATACCATTGCGTTCGATCACTCTGATGTTCCGGGGAGCCAGGTATTTCCGGACCGCCGGGAAATACCGTTCGACCAGGTCTTTTTCATCGTCGAGCAGCGGTGCGCCGCGCGCGCCCTGGAGCGTGCAGCAGGCGCCCTTGCATTTTGCGAGGTCGCAGCTGAACCGCTCAAGGGCGATCTCCTCTTCCACAAATACTTCCCCGATGATCAGCATACCGGTGCCAAAATACGAAAATTCCCGGCAAGAGGAAAGCAGGCTCTGCGTCCCGCCGCAGGGGCCGGTTCAGGGCTGTCTCATGAAATATTTTCCCGGGAGCTGCCGTACCAGGTTTTTCATCTCGAGCGCGAGCAGGCGGACGAGAAGGTCGGGAATCGCAACGTTCGAACGAGCGGCGAGGTCATCAACTTGGACGGGTTCGCCCCCGAGCAGGTCGTAGATCACCCGTTCCGGCGGGAGCAGCGCCGACGCCGGATCCCCGCCCCGTGGCCGCCGGTTTCCGGCGGCCGGAAGGCACTGCGCGATTTCCGCGAGGACGTCGTCGATCCGTTCCACCAGCCTGGCCTTTCCGTCGCGGATCAGCGCGTGGCACCCCCTGCTCTTGCGTGAGTGGACGGTCCCCGGCACGGCGAAGACCTCACGGTCCTGGTCGAGCGCCATCATCGCCGTGATCATCGCGCCCCCGTCGACGTCCGATTCCACGACGATGGTCCCGATCGAGAGACCGCAGATGATCCTGTTCCGCCTCGGGAAATTACCCGGCTCGGGCCCGGTCCCCGGAGGGAACTCCGACATGACGGCGCCCGCCCCGGCAATCTCGGCGGCAA
>DATDQD010000036.1:0-3426 GCA_035292425.1 Bacteroidota bacterium | reverse complement strand
CCTCCCTCAGAGTCTTTCTGTGCATCCTTGGCGGAGTTCTCCTCGGGGTCTCCTACCCGCCATTCGAAACCGGGATGTTCGCCGCGGCGGGATTCGTTCCGCTCCTGATCCTGTTGTCGGAGGCCGACAGCTGGGGGCGTGTCTTCCGCATTTCCTACGGCACGTTTTTTATCTTCAACCTGATCACGCTCTACTGGCCCGGGGGATTCGTCCACGGCAAGGACGGATACCTGATGATATCCGGGGGACTTCTTCTCCTGGCGCATCCTCTCTTCCTGACCGTTCCCATGCTCGTCCGGCACTCGGTCCGGAAGAGTATCGGGGAGTTCAAATCCGCGCTCCTCTTCCCGTTCATCTGGGTCGCGTTCGAGTACGTCCATGCCGGCACACAGCTTTCCTTCCCCTGGCTGACCCTCGGGAACACGCAGACGTATGAGCTCGCCGCCATCCAGGTGGCGAGCGTCATCGGCGTCTACGGTATCTCATTCTGGCTGGCGTCCCTCAACGTTCTCCTCTACCTGTTTTTCGCATTCACGGCGGCGCGGCCACAGGGCTTTTTAGGGCGCAGGGCCGGCACGGTGATCTTCTGCGCGGTCCTTCTCTATGCGGCGCCATTCGCCGCGTCACAGTGGCTTCAGGCGAACGAAGGAGGGGGGAGCGGCGAACGGATGGTCGCCGCGATCATCCAGCCCGATATCGATCCCTTTGAAAAGTGGGGCGCGGATGTGTCCGGCCAGATCAGGACACTAAGGGAGGTCACCGATTCGACCCTCGGCGCCCGGAAGCCGGACATCGTTGTCTGGCCTGAGACTGCGATACCGTTTTACCTCCTCTCTCCGGCCTACCATGAGGAATACCGCTCGCTGCGGAAATATGTCGCGGACATCGGGGTGCCGCTCCTGACGGGAATTCCCGATATCGTGATGTACAAGGATCCGGCCGCCGCACCCCGCGGCTCGCGGGCGCTTCCGGACGGCACGCGATACGAAACGTTCAACAGCTCGATTCTCCTTCTGCCGGGGAGCGACACGGTGCAGAAATTCGCAAAGACGCTCCTGGTACCGTTTGCCGAGCGGGTCCCGTTTTCAGACATGTTGAGTTTCCTGAACGCGGCCCGGTGGAATTTCGGACTCGGCGGATGGGCGGTCGGAAGGGACACCGCGCTCTTCAGACTCCCGCTGCGCGGCGGCGACACCGTCGGGTTCGGAAACCTGATTTGCTATGAATCGGTCTATCCCGGGTATGTCGCGGGCCTCGTCCGCCGGGGCGCCCGGTTCCTCACGGTGATCACCAACGACAGCTGGTGGGGGAACACCGCCGGGCCGTATCAGCACCGGCAATTCGCGGTCCTCAGGGCGATCGAAAACCGGCGCTGGATCATCCAGTGCGCGAACGGAGGCATATCGTTTGTCGTGGATCCCTCCGGCAGGATCCTGGAGCAGACGGAGATGTTCACGAAAACGGCGCTCCTTGCGGAAATCGGCACGCCGGAGACTCTGACGCCCTATTCACGACACGGGGACTGGTTCGCGGAAGCCTGTTTTGTCGTCACTCTCTTCATCTTGTTCGCGACCGGGATCCACCGTATGTTCAGAAAGAACATGGAGAGGTCATGATGCAGACGATCGATCTTCGCAGCGATACCGTCACCAGGCCGTCCCCCGGGATGCGGGAGGCGATGAAGAATGCCGAGGTGGGGGATGATGTCTACGGTGAGGATCCCACGGTCAACCGGTTGCAGGAAACCGTCGCCGCGATGTTCGGCAGGGAGGCGGCCCTGTTCGTCCCCACCGGAACGATGGGCAATGAGGTTTGCGTCAAGCTCTTTACCGAACCGGGGGACGAAATCATCGCGGGGGAAGATTCCCATCTGGTCGTCTATGAGACCGGGGGACCCGGATTGCTCTCGGGCGTGCAGATCCGGCCACTTGCGACCCGCCGGGGCGTCATCGATCCTGAAGATGCCCGGAGGGCCTTCAGGCCTGATACCTACTACTACCCGCGGACCCGCCTCGTCTGCGTTGAAAATACGCACGGCAGGTCGGGGGGGGCCGTCTACCCGCTCGACGACCTGAGGGAACTATGGCAGGTCACCCGCGACGCCGGGATACAATTGCACATGGACGGGGCCCGTATCTGGAATGCCTCCGCCGCGTCGGGAGTCTCATACCCGGACTACGCAAGATATGCCGACTCACTCTCCGTCTGTTTTTCGAAAGGGCTGGGAGCGCCCGTCGGATCGATGATCATCGCCGACCGGAAAACGATTGAACTCGCCAGGAGATATAGAAAGATTTTCGGGGGAGGGATGAGGCAGGCGGGGATCCTCGCAGCGGCTGCTGAGTATGCCCTGGTCCACAATCTCCCGAAATTATCGGATGATCATGAAAAAGCGAGGGTTTTTGCCTCTGAATTGGAAAAAAGTGGAAGAATCGCCCCGGCGCCGGGATCAGTGGAAACGAATATGGTGATATTCGACGTGTCCGGGACAGGCCGGTCGAGGGATGACTTTTTGACGTTGCTCGCCGGGGTCGGCGTCCTCCTGACACCGGAGCGGGACGACCAGGTCCGGGCAGTTATGCATCTCGATGTCAGCAGGGACGAGGCGGTACTGGCGGGGAAAAGGATCGTAGAGGCCCTGTGAAGGGATTCAGGCACAAAACCCGGCTGAGGGTCCGAAATTATGAGGTCGACTGGCAGGGAATCGTCCATAATGCCATCTATCTCGAGTATTTTGAGATAGGGAGAATGGAATATCTCAGGGGCATCGGCTACATCCCCGACATGGCGTCGATCAACCGTGGGTCCCGGGTGGTACTGGCACGAAACGAGATCGATTACATCCGCCCGGCGCGGTTCGATGACCTCCTCGAAATAGAAACCAAAGTCTCCCTGGTCGGGACCTCAAGCTTTGTATTTGAAGGAGTTATCAGTATCCATAAAACAAAAAAATTGGTGGCAATAAACCGGGCTGTCCATGTCTGGCTTCACCCGTCTGGGGGATACCCCGTACCGGTCCCGCAGAGATTCCTCCGGAAGGTGGAAAAATACGAGAGGCGGGAAATTCCGCGAAAAATCAACGATTTATAGGAGAAACACACCGCACGGGCCGTTTTGCGCGGGCTTGCAATTGACGGGGGACTTTTTTATATTCATTCGCTGGTATCAAGAGTCCCAAACACCTGGGACTTTTTTTTTACTGTTCTCCCCGCGAGGCGGTCTTGAATCGTACGTTTATCACACAGGTTTCCGGCAGGATCGAATCTTTCCTTGGAGAATTCGCTGGCCAGAAGGGAGTTTTCCTGGTCGACCTCCTCATCCGCGGTCAGCGGAACAACCTGGTCGTGGAGGTCTTCCTGGACGGAGACGGGGGCATCGACGCGGGGACATGCGCAGAAATCAGCCGCGCCCTCGGAAAAGATCTCG
>DATDQD010000035.1:0-2237 GCA_035292425.1 Bacteroidota bacterium | reverse complement strand
AAAGACCGCCCGAACTTCCTCGCATCCGAAGTTGCGGGCCGCAACCCACCCCTCGATCGATGGGAGCCCTGGCTGGAGGTTCTCGTCCGGCACGCCGAACGGAACCGGGTTGGTGTTCCACTTCGCACCGCTCAGAGCGTCCCCGGTGTCGACCTCGGCGGTCACGAACCCAAGTGCCGTGCCGGCCGCGGTCGGGACCGCGGTGACGAAGTCGCTGGCGCCCAGCTCGCGGCGGCCGGCCCCGCTCGGCTCGACCGCGTCAATACCCATGTACATCCGCGGGAAGAGCGTGCCGAGATACTCTCGAGACCCGGGCACATAGGCAGCACAGATCCCGCTTGGAACCCCGCTGCGATTGATATAGTCCGGCCGTTGGCTGGAGGAATTGCCGAGATTCCAACCCGTTACGATGAGCGTCCCCCCGGCGCGCAGATAACTCTGCAGTTCGGCGTAATTGCCGCCTGCGACCGTCTTGAAAAGCGCCGTTTGAATGCTGCCGCCGTTGTTGAAATCCGTTGTCCAGACGATGGTCGTGAATTCGGCCATATTCATCGGCTCGGGTTGTTTCCTATCCCCGGTTCCCCCATCCACGAGGAACGTATCCCATTCCGTGAATGGCACCCCGAGACTGAAAAGCGGTCCCTCCCCCGCCTGACTCAGCATCCACCAGTCGTTTTCTTCGTTGTCCGACGGGAAGCTATTGAGATGGACCATCGTGTTTCCCGGTCCGGTGGAGTCGTCCACGAAAAGGATCGAGTGCTGGGCGCCGGGGTCCTTGAACGCCGGATGCACGACGATGAGTTGGATCTTGAAGTTGGTGACCAGCCCGCCGTCGTCCACGGCCCGCACGTAGAGGAAGTGTACCCCCACCGAAAGCATGGACGGTTGGAACGTCGTCCCGGTCAGGCGAAAATCCAGACCGGGAAACGAACTGGTGTCGTCGAGCGCGTAGGTATAGCCGACGATCTCTCCGCCGTAGGCGGCCGCCGAGGCTGTCCACGAGAAGCTGATCGGCTCTCCCTCGAAGATCTGGAGCGCCTTGCGAGGAGAGTCCTCCGGCCCGATCGCAACGTCCAGCGCCCGGGTGAGCAGGCTGCTCGTGACCGTCAGGGTGGGACCCGGGTTTCGATTGGTCACGGTGAAATGCCGGATGTTCCGGCTATACTGGATCCCCTTTTCCACCGCTCCGGCCACGTCCACCGCACGAATCGCGAAGACGTACTCGCCCGGCGTCGCATTGCGGAAGCGGTTCTTGAGGCCCCTCACTCCCTTCCACTTCCAATCTCCGTTCGGGTACGGGAGCGAATCGTCCACCGCGTTTCTGAGCATGGTCACGTAGCGATCTTGGGCGTAGCGGGGGAGCGGCTGATGGTAGGGCGGCGCCGGCACAACGGTGTCCGCGACCGCGCCAATTCTCAGCAGTTGATACTGGAATGAGTCGACCGGGACTTTACCTCCGGTCTCGCCGCCATCGGGGTCGATACCGGACCACTCGAACGTGAAGTTCGGACCTATGATCGGGTTGAACGCCGCGGGCCCGCGCTCGATACTCGAGGTGGGCGGCAGCGTCTTGGCTGAAAACGTGCGCCTTGCGGGCGTCGGGTCAATATTGCCGGCGTTGTCCTCCGCCGCAACCATGAACACGTGGAGTCTGATCTCCTTCACCGGATCTACCAGGAAGAGAAGTGTCGTGTCCTTCGCGGTCGTGGAATACCACTGGTGAACGTCCAGCGCCGTATCCGCGTCGACCGCGTAGCGGAACCGGGTTACCTCGCCGTCGTCGTCGAAGCCGCTCCAATAGAAGTGGACGCGGAACCCCGTCGTGTCGAGTTCGATGGGCGCGAACGTGAGTTCCGTCTCCGGGTCCTTCGGATCCGGCGGGATCGGCGGCTTGACCTCGGAACATCCCGCCGCGAAGGCGCCGATTCCCAAGAGAAAGAGGGCGGGACCGAGCCATCTCACCTTGATGTTGGTCATGAACGAAGTCTCTCCTTCTCGCTCGGCGTTTGAAGGCTAGGGGACATCGAATGATATGGTCAACGCTTCCGTTGACTCGAGACCCGCCCGATCGGTCACGCGAACTTTCGCGGTGTGCGGGTTTGTCGGTGAGAGCGATTCGAACGTGCGATTCGGGACGATGACGAATTGGGTGTCGTTGACAGGATCCGTCTTTCTGCCGTCCAACGTCACCTTCGCGAGAGCCGTCTGCCCATCCTCGTAATCGTAGGAGATCCAAT
>DATDQD010000034.1:0-3785 GCA_035292425.1 Bacteroidota bacterium | reverse complement strand
CCGGGGTAGAGCTCCTCGAACCGGGCCTCCTCTTCTCGGATCAGCGGCAGGACCTCCTCGCAGACAGCGACGGAGGCCTGTCCACTCGTGGGGGTGTCCGCTTGTTTCCCGGTGCATCCCGGCGCCGCCAGGACGGGGAGCATCGCCGCCAGGATGGCCGCGCGCAGTGGCCTACGCACCTTCGTCGGCGGAGTCGTCATCATCGCCCCTCCTTCTGTGCCGGGCGACCGTCATGCCGATCCGGTAGAGCGCGTACGCCGTCATCACGCCGCCCAGGGTGTACCGGTAATTTCCCGGGACCTGTCCGGGGAGGAAGAGTCCCGTCAGCAGCACGATGCCGATGATCAGGATGAGTGACGCGGTGATCGCGCCGAGGAGAGTCAGGACGGACTGGAAGTTCATTGCGTCTGCCCGTTGTGATCCCGTTTCCACCCCGCCGCAAGGGAGGCGCGGCGGGGGTGCGGGGGATCGTCTGTTATTTGTTCAGCTTGAAATGGAAGGGTACGACGGCCCAGACCGCCACCGGACCGTTGTTCATCATCGCGGGGCTGAACACAAACCCCAGCGCCGCCTTGATGGCGTTCTCATTGAAGATCTCGTTATCGCTCTTCGCGATCAGGGCTTTCTTGGCCTTCCCTTCCTTGTCCACGAGGATTTTCACCCACACCGTGCCTTCCACCGCGGCGCGTGTGGCGATCGTCGGGTATTCTGGAGTGATCACCTTGATGGGTACGGGAAGCACTTCCACGGCCACGAAATCGGGCGGATCTTCGTCAATATTGATGTCCTGTTCGATGGTAACCCCTCCGTCGCCCTCGCCCGTATTCACCGCGGGACTCTGGATGTCCGAGAGTTCCTGCTGGGTCGCGATCGTCTGTTCCGGGTTTACTTCGGCGTCCGGAACCGGGACGGGCACGCCCATGCTCGGCTTCGTTACCGGGACGCTGACCGCGACCTGCGGCGCCACCTCGTTGTCCATAATCGACGGGGGCGGTCCCAGATCGGTGTATTTCATGATCCTGACCGTCGCCGCGGGTTCCTCTTCCTCGCCGAGGTAACCGGCGCCGTAGTAGATGCCGATGACCGCGAGATGCATGCCGGTCGCGATCAGCATCGCCCGGAGGAGGTTCCTCTTGTAGACCTCCTTGATTTCCTGCATACCCGAGTGGGACGTCAATACGGCTGCTGCTTGTGTTGTCATGGGTTCATTCCTCCTCACAATACCTTTGAGAGGATTTTCTTGTCGTTATCCCCCATCGGGGCGAGGCTGAATCTGGTGACGTTCGCGAGATTCAGCTCATCCATGATATCGACCATCGCCTGGTACTTTCCCTTGCGGTCGATCTTGATCAACGTGATCAGTTTCGGATTCGCCTGGTTTCGCTCGTTCATCAACGCCCTGAGCCTCTTGAATTCCACCTTTTCCGGCGGGTCGACGGCGATGTTCCAGTAGATGGTGCCATTTTCCGTCACCAGGAGCGTCATCAGGTTGCTCATGGCGACCTCGACCGTGACGTCGTTGCTCGGGGGAAGGTTGATTTCCATCGTCTGGGGCTTGTTCATCGTCGTCGTCAGCATGAAGAACGTCAGGAGCAGGAACGCGATGTCCACCATCGGGGTGTTATCGATGCGAACTCCTACCCGGCGTTTCTTCTTCTTTTTTCCTTTTTTCTTGTCGTGCCCTCGCGGGCCCGATGAGTCCACTGCGCCCATGGTCTTCTCCTAATCGGTTTCCAGGTCTGTCACGAGGTTGAACCTCGTGATGTTGGTTTTCTGGAGGATATTCATCACGTCTTCCGCGAGGCCGTACTCCGCCTTCTGGTCGCCCTTCACGACGGTCCGCAGCCGCGGGTTCGCGATGCGCGCCTTGATGAGCAGGTCGCCCAGTTCTTCCTTCGTGACCTCGATCCCGGCCCGGAGCTTGTTTTCCTCTCCGAACAGACGCCCGGTCAGTTTCTGGGAGTCGAATCCCAGGAAAAGCCGGTTGTCCTCGCTGATGGTGATCGTCATGACGTCGGAATCCGGCAGTTTGAAGGCCGAATGGGAGGACGGCAGGATGATCTGCACCTCTTCGGGCGGACGGAACTGCGTCGTCAGCATGAAGAACGTCAGCAACAGGAACCCCACGTCAACGAGCGGGGTGTTGTCGATCGCGACGCCGATCCTCTTCTTTTTTATTTTCGGCATGGTTGAGGACCTTTCTTATTTCACCTTCAGGGTCTGGAGGATGTCGTAGCTTGCTTCGTCGATCATGTAGGTGAAGTTGTCCACCTTGTTCACGAAGAAGTTGTAGGCGACGATGCCGACGATTGCGGCGAAAATGCCCAGCGCCGTGTTGATGAGCGCCTCGGAGATGCCGATCGAGAGCTGGATCGCGTCCGGGGCCCCCGCCTGGGCGAGCGCGGTGAACGCGCGGATCATCCCGATCACCGTTCCGAACAGGCCGAGCATGGTCGAGATCGAGGCGATGGTGGACATCGCGATCAGGTTCTTCTCCAGGATGGGCATTTCGAGCGCCGTGGCTTCCTCGATGGCCCGCTGGACTTCCACCATCTGCTTTTCGGTGTCCCCCCTGCCTTCCTTCGAGAGCATCGCGTAACGCTCGAGACCGGCGCGGAGGATGTTCGCCATCGAGCCGCGCTGCTTGTCGCAGTGCGCCACCGCTTCGTCGACCTTGCCTCCGGCGAGCGACCGCTGGACGTTCTTCAGGAATGTCGCAAGGGATCCCTTGCCCTGGGCTTTCTTGAGGGAGAAGATGCGTTCGATGATGAAGGTGAAAACCATCATCGAGAGCGCGATGAGCGAGGGAACGACGACTCCCCCGGTGTAGACGGTGCCCATCAGGTTGTCGGGCCGCTGGCGGTTTTCGCCGTCCTTGAAGTTCGCCGGGCTGCCGAGGATGAACCAGTAAATTAATATCGAAATCACGATCGCCGCGAGGATGACGATCGAAACGAAAGTGGACTGTTTCATTACTGTGGCTCCTTCATTAAATGAGGGGGTTGATGGATGACAGGCTGTTAATTGATGTTAATGTTTGACATTGATATCAAAACTCGCGATCGCTTCCCGGAGGGTGTCGTACACCTCGAAGACATCGATGAGCCGCGTGATGACGAGGACGCTCTGGACGTTGTCCGAAAGGCCGGTCAGCCTGATGTCGCCGCCGTTCTTGCGGAAGGTGGTGTGCGCCGAGATGATGGCGCCGATCCCGGTGCTGTTGAGATAATTGACCTTGTGCAGGTCGATCACGGCGTGACGGACCCCCTGCTCGAGAAAGTCGCCGACGGCGGCCCGCAATTCGTCGGTATCGCCGTCCCCGATGAGCGACCCCTTGATGTCGAGGATGCCGATGGTCCCGTTGTTCTTTGTAGATGCCCTGACTGACACTGATCGTCCCGGGATTTCAGGTGATGTCGATGCGCGGTCCTGCAGGATTGCCGCCGTTATTCATTAAGAGTGCAAGGTCCGTGCCACCGGGGCGGGCGGGGGAACGATGTGATTCCAGTGGAAAATCGCCGGTATGCGGTATCGATCCGGGACCGGCATCGTGCATTTTGTAGACAGAAATCCTCATGTAAAGTGTAATGCCGGTGATCGGAGCGGATTTCGAAACAATCGGGGGAATGCAGAATGCAATCCTATAATCCGTATTTTTTGCGTTTTCTCCATAGGGTGGTCGGGTCGATGCGGAGGACCCTGGCGGCCTCGTCGAGGTCCTTCGAGATGGCGAGGATCCGTCCGATGTGCCGCCGTTCGGCTTCCTCGAGCGAGATAAGCCCCGC